>JADFON010000172.1 GCA_022562855.1 Candidatus Zhuqueibacterota bacterium
TACGGAAAACGTCCATCGTTGAAAGAACTGATAAAATGGGTCAGGTATAGTTAAAAAATATTGTTCAGGCTAATACCTGCGCACCCAAAAACGCATTTTTTATCCAATCATCTATCTTCTTTTCTCTTGCCTTTATTTGTCGTAATTACGAAATTAGGTCGCTATAACTGTTTTGAAAACCGGATTAAGGAATAAATTAATCGAATTAAATACTTATGCCCAATATTACAGATATATCGCTGGATATTAATGGAAGCGTAGTTTTGTTGATCTTATTGTTTATTGCCGGATTGGCGTCAGTATATTTTATATACCGGAGCACAGTCCCTCCATTACGAATGTGGCGAAGAGTGTTGCTTGCAGTTGTGCGTATTGGTGCGCTTGTATCCATAACAGGAATGCTTTTTACACCTGTACTAAATGTTTCAATTGAACAAAGCGTAACTCCCCTTTTGAGTATTTTGGTCGACAATTCTGCAAGTATGAATTTTACCGACCGTAATGGAACTGACGAACCGCCGGTTACGAGAAAAAAAATTACTACAGACCTTTTGCAGAGCAGTTTTTTCAATGATATATCGAGAGATTTTGAGCTCCGTTACTATAAATTTGACAATACCGTTTCGGAATTTTTTCCCGGTGACCGTGACTCACTCAGGTTTGACGGGGAAGGAACAAATATTTCTTCTGCCCTGCAGCACGTATTTGATGAATCCCGGGATGACCCATTGCGGGGAGTTTTGCTTTTGAGTGACGGGATATCTAATCTTGGCTCCGATCCTGTCAACAGCGTTTCGCGCGCCGGTGTTCCGGTTTATTCTATTGGTATTGGAGAGGCTTTGGTACAGAATGATATATTGATATCTAATCTCCAGGTAAACGAGATTGCCTATACCGGCGAGAATATCCCCATCACCGTTTCAATCCAGGGAAGCGGTTTCGGAGGCAAAACTGCTACGGTCACGCTTACTTCTGACGGAAATCTGCTCGAATCGCGGGTAATTCAATTGCCGGACAATAACAGAACCCGGTCGACAACTTTGAATTTTTTTCCATCTGAGGCGAAAAATCAAAAATTGAACATTGTTGTATCTTCACAGGAAAACGAATTGACTTTGGAAAATAACCGGCGTGAATTCTTTATAAAGGTCCTTGAAAGCAAGATAAATATTTTGATAGTTGCGGGACGTCCCAACCAGGATTATGCTTTTCTTAAGAGAAGCCTGCAATCTAATGCGAATTATTCCGTTACCGGGATTGTCCAAAAACCTGACGGAACGTTTTACACGAATTCCGGTAACACAATTCCAAATCCGCGCGAATTCCAAGTTTTTGTTCTTGTGGATTTCTGGAGTTCCCAACAGGCTGATAACCTTGCCAATTCGATTTTCAATGAAATAACGGTCAACAATAAACCTGTAATGTATATCCGGGGTAAATCATTATCTCCCGGTATTATGCAATCATGGGCAGAGGTAGTTTCGATTGCAAATTTCAACAACAGGGGCAGAGAAGAGGAAGTTTATATACAGCTAACGAGAAACGCCCTGGATCATCCGGTTTTCAGAATTGACGATGACCCAGTCGTTAATACAGCAATCTGGAATAAAATTCCCCCTGTTTTTACATCCTCCTATGTCCCGGTTCCTGCTAATACTTCCGAAATTATGGGGCGGCTTGACATGACACGATCCACAAACACACTTTTTTCAAATACGACACCGCTTTTCTTCCTAAACCGTACCGAAGAAAGAAAATCTTTGTTTATCAATGCATATAATCTGTGGCGATGGAAACTTTTGGCTCAGCGTGACACCGATATTATCGATTTTTATGACATTTTTATGAATAACTGCATCAGGTGGCTGATCAACAAAGAAGACAGCAAAATATTTCATGTTGCGGCAAGCAAAGAATTTTACCAAAATGGCGAACGGGTTATAATAAATGCTCAGGTTTACACCGAAAATTACGATCCTGTTGAAGACGCCGAAGTACAGATTACCATAGAAAAACAGGATATGACTCTTAACAGGATATTACAATCTATCGGTGACGGGCTTTATACCACGGATATAGAAATTCTTGAACCGGGTGAATACTCTGTTTCTTCGACCGCAAGCAAAGGGGAAAGACAAATCGGTTTGGATAACACCGGATTTATCATTGGTGAATTCAATATAGAAATGCAAAAAACAGTAATGGACAGTGTCCTGCTTGGCATGATTGCCGCTGCATCGGGGGGCAGGTATTTTTCCTACAAAGGCATTACGAATATACCGGCGCTTCTCGATCCATCCCGTGCTATTGAATACCGAAATCTTGAATTCGAAATTTGGAACAAATCATGGTTTATGATAGCCATTATTACCCTTTTGTGTCTTGAATGGTTCTTTAGAAAACGTTTCGGGATGTTGTAAAAAGTAAATTATAACTTATAAGTCGAAAAAATTGCCGTACGCTAATTTCAATTTTTGAGCAAATAACAACTCGATTTTTCTCTTATTCTCTTTATTCAACAACTAAAATTTTCAAAATCCTTCACAAAATTACCCTTTCCAAATAAAACCCCTTGCTTTTTACAGTAATTATATTAAAATACCAAACTTTATGAATGTTAGTTCCAGTCTATATTGATATGAGCTTTAAAAAGATAACCGGCATTACCGCGATCATTACCCTGTTTGTTTTTTTTGATCAATTCCTGAGTATACCTCCCGACACAGCTATTCTTTATCCCGGAAAATCGGGCAAAGAAGTCACAGCACACATCGAATCTCTGATAAAGTCCTTTTACTCTGAAGCTAACTCCCAAACGGATGCGCTGCTTACTAAAACATTCCGGAAAAATGCACCGGGCGCTGCGATTGCAGTAATTCAAAGCGGGAAAATATTATTTAAAAAGGGCTATGGTCTCGCCAACCTGAATACCAGGGAGGCTATTGAAACTAATACGCGCTTCCTGCTTGCTTCGGTATCAAAGCAGTTTACGGCAATGGCAATCATGATGCTGGAAGAGGAAGGCAGACTGTCGTTTGAGGACTCTATTCCGTTGTATTTTCCTGAAGTACCCTCTTTCTGGAAAAAAATCAAGATAAAGCACCTGCTGACACATACTTCCGGGATTCCCGACCGGTTCTATCTTATCGGTTATGCCGAAGGTTACTTGAACAAGGATATTCTTGACAGGCTGATTCAGACAAGGTATCTTGATTTTAACCCCGGAGCAAGATTCAAGTATAGTAATTCCGGTTACAATTTGCTTGCGATGATAGTTGAAAAGATCTCCGGCAAACCTTTCCGCACATTTCTAAAAGAGCGGATATTCGATCCTGTAGGCATGATCGATACAATCGTTGACGATGAGACAGAACCGGTCATTGAAAATCGCGCAGTTGGTTACGCACCTCGTGGAAGAGGCTACAGACCGAATGATTTTTTGTTGTTCACGACCGGGGCAAGCGGGATTTTTTCCAGTGTAGAAGACCTGTTCAAATGGGACCAAACCCTTTACACCGAACAACTCGTCAGCGCAAAATCCATAGAGAATGCCTTTACTCCGCATGTGCGCGCCGGACGACGGGAGAATTACGGTTTCGGCTGGAGAATAACGAATAACGTGGAAGATATAAAGGCTGTTTATCACACGGGAAGTCTTGGCGGCGCTCACACTATCCTGTTTCGCGTACCCGAAAAGAATTTTTCTATTATTCTTCTTGCAAATAGAAATGTAAGATCAAGAAAGCAAATAATACGGAAAATCACAGAGATTTATCACCCCGGACTGATAGATATTTTACAATTCTAAGTTTTTTTGCTGAGATGGTTTTTTGCGGCAGTTACTTGAATCGTTTTCCCGGTCTGTCGAAAAATTCCTGATAAATCGATAATCCTTCAAATGTCTTGAGACCTAATTTTCCCCTGATAGTATTTATATCAAGACTCTGTCGAATCAGATTTATCGCAAAGGAGTGTCGGAGGGAAGACGGCGTTAGAAGACGCTTTATCGCGGATGTTTTCACGTAGCGCCGGAAAATTTTTTGAATCATAACTGTTGAAATTTGTTCTCCATACCGGTTAAAGAAAAAATACCGCGAATCAAGCTTTAATTGTTTGACTTTTCGACGGTAAATTCTAAGAGCATTGATCGTTTCAGGCTCAGTAACTCTTGTAAAACGGTTTGCCGATTCTTCTCTGTAGATTTTTACGTGTTTTCCGGAAAACCGAAACCGGTCGATTGGCACCATGCACGAATCAATTCGCGGGGATCATTCGTGCCAAGCATACATGACGTAATAATCAGGAATGAAACGCTTATCGGTTGCGGGTCGCCGTCAGCGGTTCATCGTCAAATATTGCACAATCTCGATTCGAATCGTCGAGAATTCGCAGAACGAATTTGTTCGCGCCGAGTTAGAGGGTTGTTCCAGGGTGCAGCCGAATCGGGTGCGTTTTTTGCGAGCCCCCGGCGGTTGGCTGGCGCTAATGGCGGGTGAGCACACCGTGTACGTGAACTGTCATCTTCCTCGCAAGATCACAACTCTCAAGATTGATGCAGAGCGAGTCTGTGTGTTGAGGCCCTGTTCGAACCAATTCTGGTTCGCCAGGATACGGAGTTAAGTGCTGACGTATCAGCCGTTCGCAGCGTCGCCAACCGGAGCGGTGGGAGCGGCGGGCGGCATCGAATCAGAAATATTGATATTCGTTGAGTCCTGAACATGAAATGGACGTTCGACCTGCGGCGTCGTCATGCCGGGCGTGGACGGAAACTGATGGAGCCCGGGGGTACATACTTTTCACTCTGACCGGACAGCACCGCCGCAGGTGCGGATGTCGACGGGCCTGTCGCGTACCTGTGTTCACGGTGACAAAAAGGGGCTGCTCAAACGGCATTAGCGCGACCGGTCCGTCCTGACAGTCGACCGTTCCTGTCTTATTTCCACTCGCCATCTCCGAAATCGATGCAGACAGGAATTCTGATTGAACCGCCAGCCCCACTCGGCCGTCACCAGAAAACGGACGGAGGCGTTGCGACGGGATCTTGCCACGCAGCCGGGATTATTCGGGCAGGAACCTCGGGTCGCTACCCGGCCAGTGCGGCGCGAACGGCGTCGGTGACCCAGGCTTTTTCGGGGAGTCCCTTGAATCCTTCGGAAGTGAAGTAGACCCGGCAGCGCGGGGTGTAATCGCCGGT
>JADFON010000173.1 GCA_022562855.1 Candidatus Zhuqueibacterota bacterium
CTGTATCGACAGAATCCTCAAATGAGTCTACTTTAATTGTCACGGATACTTTGTCTTGCCACGCATCAAACATTCTACCTGACGCTTCTCCGAGAAGAATCAATGTTTTTACTCTTTCTGCCACTATTGAATCCGCCACAGTAAGATCGCTTCCTTTGTCTTCACCGCCTGCTATAAGAATGACCGAACCTGAAAAGGAGCCGAGTGCAGCAATCATCGCCGAAATGTTAGTAGCTTTCGAGTCATTGATAAATTTGACGCCCTTAACCGTGTCAACGAATTCGAGGCGGTGTTCGAGTCCTTTGAAATCGCTCAATCCCTTTGCAATATCTTCATGCGCAATACCGGTTGAACCTGCCGCCGCCGCCGCCGCCAATGCATTTTCGACATTGTGAGAACCCGGAACAGTTAAGTCGCCAGCCGGCATAATCTCCTTTTCTTCATTATCAAGAAACAAGGAAATATTGTTATTCTTAATTCCAGCGCCATTTTCTACAGAACCGCTATTGCTGATCCAAATCTTTTTTGCTTCACCGGGAATATCCGAATCTCTTATTATTGAATCGTTTTGGTTCAAGACGATGACATCATCATTTCGCTGGTTTTCCCCAATCCGAAGTTTGCTTTTTGTATACTCTGCCATCGTTTTATGCCTGCCGAGGTGGTCAGGCGAAATATTTAATATGACTGCGATGTCCGGATGAAAAGTCCCGATTGTCTCCAATTGATAACTTGAAACTTCCAGGATCACCGTTTCCTCAGCTTCCATATTTTCAACTATATTCGAGAACGCTGTTCCTATATTTCCCGCTGATTTTGCAGGCTTGCCCGCCGCTTTGAATATATTGTCCAGCATCAACGTAACGGTGGACTTTCCGTTTGTTCCGGTTATTGCGATTATCGGATTGCGGCAAAACCACGAAGCGACTTCCAACTCTCCTGTTACCGGAATGCCTTTTTTCGACGCTTCGACAACAACCTGATTTTCAATGCCGATACCCGGACTGATAACCAATAAATCCTTACCGGCAAAAATATTTTTCGAATGGCTCCCAAGCTCATACTCCAATCCCAGTTTTTTTAGTTTTTCGCAGCCTGATCTAATGAATTCTGTCGTCCTGTTATCGCTGAGAAAAACCCTTGCGCCTTTGTTCAGAAGAAGCCGCGCAACCGCTAACCCGCTTCTCCCGGCGCCAAGAACCGATATTCTTTTTCCCGCCACGTAGTGGTCCCTACGGACGATATTTTCGGAATTAATTTCCACATTCTCAATTTTTATTACGGGCTGCCTTTTCTCTTTGAAGGTGATTCAAAACCTTTTCCATTGTGCTTCCCCTGGAACCCTTCACTAAGACAACATCTCCCTCATTCAACTCATTTTTGAGAATTTCCGCAGCCTCTTCGTGACTTCCGGAATAGCTGGACTCCAATAATCCGGCTTCCCGGGCGCCCTCAACCATATATTGTGCATCACGACCCACCGACAATAACCTGTCAACTCCTATTTCCGCTGCTTTTTTCCCGACTGCCGTGTGCTCATGTTTGCTTGTTTCTCCCAATTCCAGCATATCACCGAGAACCGCAAACCGTCTTGAACCTGTCTCAGTTGACGGGTATTCCATAAGATAGTCCAGGGCAGTGTTCATCGACTCCGGATTTGCGTTATAGCAGTCGTTTATGATGATCACCCCGTTCCAATCCGTAATCTCCATCCGCATTGCACCATCGGGCATTGAAAACGATTCAAGACCGGAAAGAACGGACGGTTTGTCCATCCCAAGCTGAAAACCGACAGATGCCGCGGCGAGAGCATTATAGACATTTATCCTTCCGGGCCAGGTCATTCGTACTTTTAAACGTTCATTCCCCAAAAATGCAGGGGCATGTATGGTGAAAGCAAAACCCCCGTCAGCCTGCATTTTTATTCCCGATGCGCGAAAATCAACTCCCTGTTCTGTTCCAAATGTTTTTAGTTCCGGATATTGTTCTTTGTACGGCAGTAACCGTTCATCGTCTCCGTTGATAAATCCATTTTCTTTGTTATGTAAAGCGCGAATTAAAGCGGTTTTGGTTTGCCGGACTTCTTCCACCGACCGGAAAAATTCAATATGCCCCCTGCCAATGTTTGTTATTACACCGTGAGTCGGCGCAGCAATTTCACATAACATTTCTATCTCTCCGGGGTAACTCGCTCCAAGCTCAACAATCGCCATTTCAATTCCTTTGTCTATTCCAAAGAGAGTCAGGGGCAGACCATACCGATTGTTGAAATTTCCGGGTGATCTGTACGTCTTGAACGACTGCGACAGTACGGAAAACAGCATTTCTTTTGTCGTTGTTTTTCCATTAGTACCTGTTATGCCGATAATGGGAATTTCAAATTTTCTCCGGTACGTCCCTGCAAGTTCTCTCAATGCCTTGCCGGTGTCCGGAACCGAAACTATTATAACATCGTCCCACCCGGGAGTTTCCGGTTTTATCCAACCACTGGACACGACAACCGCATTAGCGCCTTTTTGGACAACCTCCGGCAAGAATGAATGCCCGTCAAACCGCTCACCCCTGATGGCAAAGAACACATTTCCCGGTTCGATACTCCGGGAATCGATTGACACACCGGTTATTCTAATATTTTCCGAATTTTCCGGCTTTCCTATCGACGAATTTTTAATAGTCTCAAAATCATTTATGGTCAATAGGCTCATTCGTACTTTTGCTCTTTGTGTCCCCCAAAAACGATTCGTCCGGACTTGTACCATTATATTTGCTCATCAGATAATTATGAGCGACATCCCGGTCATCGAATGGAATTTTGTTCGAACCGATTTGCTGATAGGATTCATGCCCTTTCCCAAGAATCAAAACACAATCGGATTCGCCGGCAACGCTCAATGCGCGATGTATCGCTTCCGTTCTATCGACAAATACTTCAGCCTTTTTCTTGTCCTTAACTCCCACAAGTGTATCTTGTATAATCTGCATCGGGTCTTCATTCCTGGGATTGTCAGAAGTGATAATCAACCTGTCGGCGCCTTTTTCTGCAATACTTCCCATCAGGGGTCGTTTCAACTTGTCTCTGTTCCCACCGCATCCGAAAACAACAATCAGCTTTCCTGCTATTAATTCCCTGACAGACCGGATTACTTTTTCTATCGCATCGGGGGTATGCGCAAAGTCAACCAAAACCGTAAACGGTTGTCCACTTTTTACCGGCTCCAGTCTACCGGGGATGAATGCGAGTTTGCTTATACCCGATTCGATGCATGAAACAGAAATATCGAGGCACAACCCGACACATACGGCAGCCATAATATTTTGCAGATTGTGCTGTCCGAGAAGAGTAGAATTAACATTCAACTTCCCATTCGGGGTGTTCAATGTTGCCGATATACCATTGAATGAATACTGCAAATCACCGGGGAAGACATCAGCCTTCCCCGGTTCCGCAGAAAAAGAAATAACCGGTCTATGATTTCTGCTGACCATCTCCTTGCTCATTGGGTCGTCACCGTTTATTATATTCTCGCCCAACACGGGGTCGACCATTTCGAACAGGCGTTGTTTCGCGGCCGCGTACTCGGTCATAGACCGGTGGTAATCCAGGTGATCTTGTGAGATATTGGTAAATACGACAACACGGAATACCAATCCCTCAACACGGTATTGTTCCAGGGCATGAGACGACACCTCCATTACAACGGCATCGGTCTTTTCCCCGAACATTGAGTGCAGTATTTGATGCAGCCGTGACGACTCCGGTGTAGTCCATTCAGCATTGAGAACATCCGAACCGACATGATATGCCACGGTTCCAAGCAATCCGGTGCGTAAACCCGATGCTTTCAGGATGCTTTCAATCAAATAGGCGGTAGAAGTTTTGCCGTTCGTTCCTGTTATGCCTATTAGCGTCATCGAACGCCACGAATGGTCGTAATAAGCAGAGGCAAGGTGCGCCAATGCTTTACGAGTATTTCCGACCTGTATACACGGTATGCTGCCGCCGGCTTGCACCAGCGCTTCCGGTGAGGGAGGAAGTTCCGTAACGACAGCTCTCGCCCTTCGCCGAATCGCCGCATCAATAAAATCGTGACCATCAAAGTTATCCCCCTTGATAGCCACGAAAAGATCACCCGGCGATACATTCCTTGAATCATATTGAATCGTATTTATTTCAATATCGGTGTCGCCGGTTTGTTGAATTATTTCAACGTCACTTAATAGATCGTTCAAATTTGTCATGCAGATTTTGAATTTTTATTAAGCTAATATTGTGCAGTTATATCAGTAATTGTCCCTATCTAAAATTGTTTTTTGAATATTTCCCATCATTTTTTCCTACAAGCCGGAGGGTCGCTCCCGGTGATATGGAAGCGCCCGGCTTTGGAGTTTGGCTCGCCACATATCCTGAACCTGATACTTCGAAATCAAATCCGTTTTGATTAAGCAATCTAACCGCTTCCCGGATTGTCAAACCCATAACATCCGGAGCAGTTGCTATTTTTCCATTTTTGTCAGAAGACTCTTTATCGATATCATTGATTGATTTTTTCCGTTCAACGGTTATCGTCATCAGGTCTTCCGGTTTACCGGTTCCAAAACCTGAGCCGACCATCGTATTTACATCTCCTGCCGGTTCCCGGAGGTCTGAAAGAGAATCGGACCAAAGTCCCCAAAAGTACGGGGGCAGGCTTTTTATCGTATCCCATATCCCTTTTTGTTGACCATTTCGAATTGTGAGCTCCTCATCGGGTGCAGAAGATGCAAAAAGAGTATTTCCCGGTTTATACGTTATCCTGGTCAGAATTTTCTTCATTACCGGACCGGCAACATGACCGCCGTAATAAACGCCTTTTGGGCTGTCAAGAATAACTATACCGACAATTTTCGGGTCTTCTGCCGGATAAAAAGAGACAAATGAAGAAATGTAATCCGTTTCGGAATAGGCTTTTATTTCGGGATCGAATTTCTGTGCCGTCCCTGTTTTGCCCGCCAAAGATCTTCCGGGGATTTGGGCTGCAACCGCAGTGCCGCTGTCGACAACTCCCTTAAAGAAAGCCGTCAACGTTTCTGCAGTCTGCTTTGAAATAACCCTGCGAATTTTCTCCGGACCAAATTCTTCCAGTATTTTACCTTCCGGACTCACGATAGTCTTCACGATAAACGGTTTCATTAACGTTCCGCCATTAGCCACT
>JADFON010000174.1 GCA_022562855.1 Candidatus Zhuqueibacterota bacterium
TGCAAATCCTGATGAGATGGCACAAGACATCCAGAAAGACCGGTCACTTGCTACAGTTCTTTCACCTGCCGGTGAAGTTTTATTTGATTTTGGCATCGAACGCACCTATTACGATACGGGTATGAAAATATTTGGTAATTGGTTCAATTATGCCTATGATAATTCCGGAAATCACTATATTACTTTTTTCTTTCAAAATCGAATCGACAAATTTTCATCGAAAGGTAAACATCTTTACTCTATCAAAAGAAAACTCGATTATGAAGAGACACAATCGCTTGAACGCGTCATTGACATAAAAAATGATTTCAGTACGAGCATTCAAGTCGATACACAGGGAAGGGTGTGGGTTCAAACATACGATCGTCAACTTACCTCAGAAGAGAGGCGAAACCGGAATTTAATTCAAGATGTTTATCGCTTGGAAATTTTTGACAGAGAAGGTGTAATGCTGGGAATTGTACCGTTTCCGCGATCTTCCAACATAAAAATGACAAGAATAATTGATGATAGAATTTATTTTGTTGATTATACTACAGAAATGTGTATTTATGAATATAAGATAATTGAGAAATAAATAAAGCGAAAATATACTTTCCCCTTGTTGAGAGGAGATATAATGATCCATAGTCGGTTAGTCCTGTTAGTGTTCGTGATTTTAGTTAATGTTATTGAATGTGCACAGGAAACTGAATCAACAAAATTATTTACAGATGTGCTTACACTTGAAATGTCGTTTGGTGATAAGGATCTGCAAGATGAATATTTACTTGCGAATCCGCGTTCGGTTGCCGTAAACAGCAGGAATGACATATATGTGATCGATGAGCGAAGAATAAAAGTGTTTGACGAGACCGGTAAGGAAAAAGTAATCCTGGGAAATCCCGGGCAGGGACCCGGCGAGTTTACCGGAGACGGAATAATAACCATCAACAGCCGTGGGTATTTTTCTGTTTCTAATGGCGGGTCGTTTAATTATTATGATGATCAAAACAATTTCATAAACCAGGTCACCCAGAGCAATGACAATAAACTGAATAAGTACTTATCAGAAAATCAAATTGCGAGGTCAAACCTATCAAAAGTTTTTGCATTTAATGAGAAAGAATATTTTATGGAGATTTTCTCTCCTAAAGGTCTTGTTGAAAATCGAAAAATGATACTTACTGAAACATCGTTGTTGATAAATAGCGAAAACACCATACAAAAGATCGAAAGCGCTGAAAAATACTTTTATATTAAAGGGAAACTGATTCCTTTTATGGGAGAGATAAAGTGGGATTCACTGGATGATAACCGGATAGTTTACACACATACTGTGAAAGATTTTAACCGAAACAATAATGAATATGAGTATGTATTACATGTTTTTGATCAGGAAAATAACGGATCAACAAGTATCACCAGGATTTTTGATCCGGTTGAGATATCCGGTTCGGATATTGACCAGGAATTGGAGTATTATGTACAAAATAATGAACCGGAGGTAATAGATTTTATAAAAAAGCAGGCAGGAAATTTGAATAATAAGTATCCGGCAGTCAGGTGGTTAAAATCGGATGGCAGTATAGTGTTTGCAGGTACTTCAAAACTAAATGAGAGCGATGAATATCTTGTAGAGGTGTTTGATGTTGTGGATAGACAATATATCGCGTCTTTTTATTCCGATATTCAAATAGATTATTTGAAGAATGGATATGCTTACCGGATACTCAAAGGAAAAGATATTTTCCCCACGATAGAAAAGTACAAAATCAATTTATCCGTTTACCGGTGAATATACATTTTTAATTTCACCTTTTCCGCTTGTAACGTCCCGGAATTGAACGAGAAATTCATCGAATCGGCTTAACCGGATTGAGCAGACCGCCGTGTTTTTTTCACCGAATTGCCTTTCGGTTACTGTAACATCGAATGTGGAAAACAGCCGCTCAACCGCTCCCGTTGCATCATAGGAAAACACCAGCTTTACCGTGCCTGTCAGGTATCGTGTAACAATTTTTGCTTCTTCCACAGCCGATTTTACCGCATCTGCGTATGCATGAGTCAAACCGCCCATACCGAGTTTTGTCCCCCCAAAGTACCGGACGACGACGCAGATAACATTCGACAAATTGTTCCCCTGTAGTACATTGAGGATCGGCTTGCCCGCCGTTCCTGCCGGTTCGCCGTCATCGTTAGACCGGGTTGTTTCCCCGGAATCCCCGGAAATAACATAGGCATAACAATGATGGGTTGCATCCCGGTAGGTTTCTCTGAGGTTCTTCAGGTACTCTTCCGCCGTTTCTTTTGCCGTCACCGGATTTATGTACGCAATAAACCGCGATTTACGGACGGTTATTTCGTTTTTTACTTCTTTATCTATAGAGAGATATGAATCTAATTTTTTGTTATTCTTCATTTTTCGGGGTTTTAATGACACAATGCCATGTCAATAATGACATAATGACATATTTCTGGTTATGCACAAATCTTGCCAAAATGCACTTATTCCTTCATAACATCATAATATACAATAAGTTAGGTGGCTTAGCAAGAACAAAAAAATATCTGGTACACATATTGCATATATAAAAATAGATTTAACATGTAGTGAATAAATCGACGGTTTATCTTTGCAATGCTCTTTACCCGGTTAGACCGTTTTTTATACAAACATGATACTATCGAAAAATAAAATAAAAAAATTCAAGAATTATTTTCAAATTTAAAGGAGCAAAGTAATGGGAAAAATCATAGGAATCGATCTTGGAACGACAAACAGTTGTGTTGCCGTAATCGAAGGCGGCAAACCGGTTGTTATCCCGAATTCTGAGGGGGGGCGTATAACTCCTTCGGTTGTAGCGTTTACAAAAAACGACGAACGGCTTATCGGTCAGGCGGCAAAACGGCAGGCTGTGACAAACCCGGAAAACACGGTTTACTCGATAAAGCGTTTCATGGGGCGAATGTATGGCGAAGTCGATAACGAAATAAAAGAAGTACCCTATAAAGTGGTAAAGGGTAAAAACAATGTCGCCCGCGTAAAAATAAAGAGCAAGGAATATTCGCCGCCGGAGATTTCGGCAATGATCCTGCAAAAAATGAAACAGACCGCGGAAGATTATCTCGGTCATAAAATAACCGAAGCGGTAGTCACCGTGCCTGCCTATTTTAACGACAGCCAGCGTCAGGCAACAAAAGAAGCGGGTGTCATTGCCGGTCTCGACGTCAAGAGGATAGTCAACGAACCGACCGCAGCGTCCCTGGCATACGGTCTCGAAAAGAAAGAAGACCAGAAGATCGCGGTGTTCGATTTCGGCGGTGGGACATTCGATATATCCATTCTGGAACTGGCAGACGGAGTATTCGAAGTAAAATCGACAAGCGGCGATACACATCTTGGGGGAGACGACATAGACTACCGGATATTGAATTGGATCGCAGACGAATTTGAAAAACAGGAAGGGTTCGACCTCAGGAACGATTCGATGGTACTCCAGCGTTTGAAAGAAGCTGCGGAAAAAGCAAAGATGGAGCTTTCGACTACTCCGCAGACAGAGATCAATCTTCCATTTATTACCGCAACCGACACTGGTCCGAAACATCTTAACCTGACCTTGACCAGGGCAAAATTTGAACAGCTTTGCGACGATATTTTCCAGAAACTGGTTAAGCCGTCCGAGAAAGCGTTGAAAGATTCGAAATTCTCAAAAAGTGAAATCAACGAAGTTGTCCTCGTCGGCGGGTCGACCCGTATTCCAAAGGTGCAGGAAATCGTAAAGAAAATATTCGGTAAAGAACCTCACAAGGGTGTAAATGTTGATGAAGTAGTAGCGATGGGCGCCGCAATCCAGGGCGGAATTCTGGGAGGCGACATTGATCAGGATATTGTCCTGCTTGATGTGACCCCGTTAACACTTGGAATCGAGACTCTCGGCGGAGTAATGACAAAATTAATTGAGGCGAATTCGACTATTCCAATCAAGAAAACAGAGATATTTTCAACAGCGGCTGACAACCAGACAACCGTTGAAGTACATGTGCTTCAGGGAGAACGTCCGATAGCGGTCGACAATAAGACCATAGGCAGATTTCATCTGGACGGGATACCGCCTTCGCAACGGGGTATTCCGCAAATAGAAGTGTCGTTTGACCTTGACGCAAACGGGATTCTGAATGTCTCAGCAAAAGACAAAGCCACAGATAAAGAACAAAAAATAACTATAACCGCTTCGAGTGGGCTGACGGACGAAGAAATTGAAAAAATGAAAGAAGACGCTAAAACTCATTCGGAAGATGACAAGAAAAAGCGTGAAAGCATCGACCTGAATAACCAGGCTGACCAATTGGTGTGGCAGACTGAAAAACAGATTGAAGATATGAAAGACAAACTCGATTCGGAGACAAAAAACAAATTGGAAGCCGGGCTCGGAAGGTTGAAAGAAGCTCTGAAGAATGATAACAGTGAAGAAATAAAATCGGCGATGGAGGCGGTCACACAGACGTGGAATGAGGCATCGCAGAAAATGTATGAGGAGGCTTCGAAAGAAGCCCCGCCACCGGGAGATGAAGAACCGGAACCGGCTAAAGAAAAGAAATCAAAAAAGAAAGGCGGCGACAAGGAGATAAAAGACGCCGATTTTGAGGTGGTTGACGATTAATCGGATGTTACCAATGACAAGAAGAGAATCGGTGAAGGCGGAAAACGCCTTCGCGGTAGTTAAATAATCCTTGAAAATTTTAAATTTCCGGTGTCATAGTATTAACTTGTAGTTATTTTATTGACGTGCGGACATTCAAGTGATAAACAAGGCAGAGATTACCCGTCTTCGAGGACCTCGAGTGAGCCACGTCTCCCGCCATCATTGTGAATCACCACCCCCCCCATTACGTAGCGACCACTCATGGCGCGGCGTAAGCCGTCCCTGACGGGACAAGTCATCCGTGACGGGACGTGGGGGGGGATGACATTTTAATTGTCATTCGAATAATGGGGGAAATAAATAATGATAGATATAGAAAAATTTACCATAAAATCCCAGAAGGCGTTTGGGGCGGCTAAGCGTATTGCGTCCGATATGGACCATCAGCAGATAGAACCGGAACACCTTTTTCTCGGCTTGCTTGATGACCGCGAAAGCATTGTCAGTGCAATTCTGAAAAAAGTCGGTGTGAATATTGGATCCGT
>JADFON010000175.1 GCA_022562855.1 Candidatus Zhuqueibacterota bacterium
AATTACGGAATTATTAAAAATAACGCAAGTTAATTCTAATTCTGAGTATATTGTCCGTATAAACCGAACTATTTTATTCAATCGTTGAGACAGAGTTGAAGGTTTGTTCAAGATGGACTAAAATGGTTTTCACATTTGCAAAGTTTCTATTGAAATTAGTCAATTTTTATGGTAATTTTTGATTATATGAATTATCTTTATAATTGATACAATTCTGTTTCAAAGATCACCTTCTGGACTAACCACAAATTAATAGGATGACATTTTTTTATGAACACTTTAGGATTTCTCGATAAACCGATACAGACTATACCGATAGATCCGTCCGATATTCCCGACCTGCTGCCTGTAATGCCCTTGCGCAGCACAGTAATCTACCCTCGCCAGGTTTTACCGATATCTGTCGGGAGAGAAAAATCGCTGAAATTGGTCGAAAAGGCTCTTGAGGGGGATAAAATCATAGGATTAGCCACCCAGTTGGACGGTACGGTCGATGAGCCGAACGCTGACCAGATTTACAAATTTGGCGTATCCGCAATTATTCTCAAAATGCTGAAATTTCCCGACCAGACACAACACATTATCGTCCAGGGTCTCAACAGGATGAAAGTAGAAAAGATCGAGAAAAAAACCCCCTATTTTTTAGCCAAAGTCAAGACGATTATTGAACCGGACGAAGAAACCGATACCGTGAAAGCGATGGTTGCAAATCTCAAGGGAATGTTTCAAAAGACCGTAGATATAGCCTCGTATCTTTCTGCTGAACAAGGTTTGATCATAGCTAATACTGACGAGCCGGGACGAATTGCCGATATTGTAGCATCGAGTTTAAACATATCGATAGCCGAAAAACAGGAGATTCTCGAAACAGTCGATCTTGAAAATCGGCTTGAATTGGTTACAAAGTTTCTTGTGAAGGAGTTACATGTCTTAGAGCTTGGCAACAAAATACAGACGAAAATATTAGGTGAAATAAACAAGAATCAGCGTGAATTTTTTCTTCGAGAACAGATGAAAGCTATTCAAAAGGAGCTTGGCGAAGAAGACGATCAGACTGTTGAAATACGGGAACTGAAAGAGAAGATTGAATCATCGGCGATGACCAAGGAAGTCAAGGAAGTAGGGTTGAAAGAGTTGGATCGTTTGTCAAAAATGCCGACATCTTCATCGGAATATACGGTTTCGCGGACCTATCTTGATTGGTTAACCGATATGCCGTGGGGTTCTCGAACGAAGGACCGCCTGAATATTGAACGGGCGGAGAAAATTCTCAATGAAAATCACTATGGACTCGAAAAAGTCAAAAAGCGAATGCTCGAATATCTTGCAGTACAAAAAATCCGGAAGAGTAAAAAAGGACCGATTTTATGCTTTGTCGGTCCTCCGGGGGTAGGAAAAACCTCTCTTGGCAAGTCCATTGCCGGCGCTTTGGGGAGAAAATTTATAAGAATATCACTCGGTGGAATCCATGACGAAGCTGAAATAAGAGGTCACCGGCGTACCTATATTGGCTCGCTTCCCGGAAGA
This sequence comes from Candidatus Zhuqueibacterota bacterium, assembly GCA_022562855.1. GTDB lineage: Bacteria > SM23-31 > SM23-31 > SM23-31 > SM23-31 > JADFON01. Next base: position 1,528 of record JADFON010000175.1, read on the forward strand.
ATCATCCAGGGCATTAAAAAAGCAGGCTCGATGAACCCGGTGTTTATGCTTGACGAGATCGACAAACTCGGTCAGGACTTCAGGGGCGACCCATCGAGCGCTTTGCTGGAGGTTCTTGACCCGGAGCAAAACAACACGTTTACGGATCACTATCTCAATATTCCTTTCGATTTGTCCCAGGTAATGTTCATAATGACCGCAAATTTTACAGACCCCATTCCCCCGGCGCTCAAAGACCGGATGGAGGTTCTCGATCTGCCGGGATACATAGCCGATCAAAAACAGATAATTGCCGAGAGATTTCTTGTGCCGAAGCAGTTAGAGGAACACGGGTTAAAAGATACGCAAATCACAATAAAACCTTCTGCTGTAAGCAAGATAATAAGCGCATATACAAGGGAGGCAGGGGTAAGAAACCTTGACAGAGAAATCGCTGCCGTCTGCCGCGGTGTTGCAAAGCAGCTCGTTGAAAAGTCTATAAAACGCGCAACTATCACCAGGAAAAACATATCGAAGTATCTTGGTCCCGAACGGTTTTATTATGAAGTAGCAGAACGAACAATGAAGACCGGGGTTGCCACCGGGTTAGCCTGGACTCCCGCAGGCGGCGAAATACTTTTTATAGAAGCAACAAAAATGCCCGGTAAAGGAATTCTTACCCTTACCGGTAAACTCGGCGATGTAATGAAAGAGTCGGCGCAGGCGGCTTTGAGCTATGTTAAATCACAGTCTGCGAAATGGAAGATCAACAATGTCAATTTTGCCAAGACCGATATTCATATCCACGTACCTTCCGGTTCGATCCCAAAGGACGGACCATCGGCAGGTATTGCGATTCTTTCCGCACTTGTCTCACTTGTAACCGATACAAAGGTGCGAAACGATATTGCCATCACCGGGGAAATAACCCTGCGGGGTCTCGTATTGCCGGTAGGCGGTATAAAAGAAAAGGTGCTCGCAGCAAACAGGGCGGGCATACTGCAGGTCATCCTCCCTGAGAAAAACCGGAACGATCTCGAAGAAATACCGAAGGCAGTCAAACGAAAGATGAAATTTCATTTTGTCAAAGAGATGGACGAAGCCTTGAAAATTGCCCTGGAAAAACCTCCGAAACGGCTCATGTAGAAATAGAACAGCCTCAACATTTCCATTATTCTCATATCTGTGGAGTAATCCAAATTATCCGATAATTCTCGTGAGAATAACACCCTGTACCTCTACAGATTACTATTGAACCTCTTGTGTTTAAATTAACGGGATTAAGGACAAATGTACCTGCCGTCGAAGAATTTTCACCGGTTATCCCGTGAGAAATCAAAGCCGGGGACCGAATACCATTCGGCGAACAGATATTCGATTTCCTCCTGCCGTTCTTCCGGCAAAATGGACAAGTAATCGGTACTGCCCGATGGAGAATGTATGACTTTTTTCTCCTGGAATGTTTCAAGTACCGATATGATTTTTTCCACAATCGATCTATCCGTTCCATGCGGAAGCTGCCGTAAAAAATCTATATCGGTTTGTGCAAAAGTCCGTCCATCTTCCATTGAAACAATCTTATAAAAAAAATTCAATATCTTTGAATTCAATAACGCGGAGTAAAAACGCAAATCCACCGCTTCCCCTTTTTCCGGAAACGCGATGTGCATATTGTTGAGACAAAAAAATCCCATCTCGTCATAATAGGCTTTCAACGTGAAACCCGTCTGGTTAATAAAAATCTTTGGGTTTCGGTACTTTGCAACATTATACCCGCTTTTATAGAGTAAAGGATCGTCCAAAATATAACATCCGGTATAGGTTATTCTGTCTTTTGCGAGGTGTTTTCCCGACTCTATAATCCTGCTGCGTGGAATGTTGTTTAAAAGAACGTCCTTGTGTTCACCGGGATTTATCAATATGCTCTTTTTCCCATCTCTTCCAATCAATCCGCTATAAAACTTTAGATGTATGCCTAACGCTTCGCCCTTATCCTCCATTTTTTCAACGATTTTCCGTGAATATTCATCAGGGTATACTACAATTCTCCTTCGAAACCTCTTTTGTATGCGGTTTGTAGAGATGAATACATTGTTCCTGCCAGCAAAACGCAGGTCATCCGGGTTTTCTACTATGCATGCATCGATATTTCCACCGTTATCCTGCCGGGCAGAATTTTTGACGATATAAATAACGCTTCTGCCTATGTGAAGATCGATCCAGAAATCTTTCTTGATAAGAACTATCTTCAGTATCGAGGTCCGGGAAAGGAGAAATTTTCGAAGTTTTGAAAAAAATCTCCCGGTCAGCCAACTGTCGGGAACGATAAATGAATGGTATCCATCGGGACGGGTTATGGATAGCGCCCGTTCAATAAAAATCGCATATGCCGAAATTTTATACTCGGCAGTGTTGGGATATTTTCTTCTGTAGAGAGTGTTAATCGGTCCCGGTATTTTTTTAACGTCCCTTAATCCGTAGGTGAGCCAGGGTGGATTACCGATCACGGCATCGAACATCCACCCCGCCGGCAGATCATCTATCAGTGTATCGGCTACGAGAAAATGTTCGAGATCCCGGTATTTTAAATCGGCAGTAATCACAAAGTATGCCTTTGAAACCGCCACCGCTGTCGGGTCTTTGTCCACCCCAAACAGACAATGCGACACAATCCACTTGTATAATTCCGACCGTTTTTCTCCTTCTTTGTCTCCTTCTGCGGATAAAGCGGATTCTGTCAGGAATTCCGCCGCCGCTTTCAGAAAATTCCCGGTTCCCATTGCGGGGTCGCACACTTTGATTTTCCTGATTTCTCCGGGAGATTTGTTTTCTACCAGGGGGGTTATCGTTTCCCTGACAATGAAACGTGTGATGGATTCCGGTGTGTAAAATGTCCCCGATTTCCTTCGAGACCTATCTTTTTCAAGAGATAATTCACCATTTTTTCCCTCTTTCAGTGCGTATCTCAAAAACTCTCCATACAGCATTCCGGGAAAACCGGGACCGATTGGTTCTTCCTCATCAACTTCATTCCTGAAAATTGAATCCAAAAATTCCTCAAGCGCCGGTTCGATCTTTTCAATATGAATTGGAAAAAGACGTGAAATTGTTGAAATATTTTTCCTTTTCCTACGGGCAAGATAATTGTAAAAAGCCCATAGAACAATTCTTATACCCTCTGTCCGGAGAGCATTTAAGGAATCGTAGTGAAAATTATGGTCTGTGTACAGATTTTTGCACACAGTTTCGAGCAGAATCAAGCACTTTCTGAACCGCGGATTTTTATGTGGGGGGGGCATTGCGTTAAGATATAAATTCAAATCGACAATGCAAAAGGATTTAATAAATCAAAATCGGAAGATTTTCTCAACGATATAAACGTAGGGGAAAACTTGTTAGCTCGCCTAAATGTGGAGGCATTCGATAGAAGAATTCGGGCAGACAACCTATCAAAAAAGGCGTATGCGGGTCTGCCCCTGCAAATCTACATCTCATGTAGATAGTTTGTACAAGGTTTCGTCATAAAGGCGTTTCGCCCGCAGGGCAAACAATTAACCTGACTTTAATCCCTGTAAATATTTATCAGATCCTTAAGCATCGCCGCGGAGGTTCCGACGGGACCGGCTCTCCCCCCGGTTACGGTAATTTCACCCATGGTGTCG
>JADFON010000176.1 GCA_022562855.1 Candidatus Zhuqueibacterota bacterium
TGCGATCTATACGGAATTTATCGATTCAACCTGTTTCATGAGTTCCACGCCGATTGTCCCTTGACCGGCGATGACCTTTGCATCGTTATACGGCGAAATGAAAACGTGACCATTTTTCCCGGCGGTTTCTCTTGCAAAGATCTCACTCTCCATTGAGTCGTCGCCGTGAAACTTTAAATCAACATTGTATTCCTTAAGGGCATTTATTTTTGCTTTTGAAGCATTATTGGGAAGATAAATCGCTCCTTTACCTCCGAATTTATCAAGTACATAGCCGACAGCGGCGCCGTGATTTCCCGTTGAGGCGGTAACAATATATTTACTCCTGTCTTCATTGCTGAGAGAGAGATACTTATTCATGGCGCCTCTCAGCTTAAATGAACCGGATATCTGGCTGCTTTCGAGTTTCAGGTAGACTTTGCAGTCTCCCAATTCGCTTAAATAATGGGAAAATTCTACCGGAGTTTCCCTGATATGCCCGGTTATTCTCTTTGCCGCTTCAAGTACTTCCGCTTTGACATCCATATGCTTATCTTTACTGTTTCAATTTATGATTCGGTAATATTGGGAATTTAAAAGATGAGATTGCCACGTCCATCGCTGCGCGGTGTCCTCGCAATGACAGCATGAACATGCGACAAACTCAAATTTCAGTATTTTATTGTATCAATTACTTTTCAAATACAAGTTCCCGCTCCCTTCCACAGCAGATAAATAAACATAGCAATCACTACAACCGGAATTATGGGTTCACCTGGCTGTAAGGGGAATAAAGAAGAATCGTTTGCAATTAGATGGAGGTACGTTGCCTCCGACATTATAACTGTTACCACAACAACAACTAATCTGACAAATTATGAATAATCTCAGACATTCCAAAATATTTTTTTGACTTTATTAGTTTAACAGTCATAGTTTTTCCCTGGAGACTTTTTTCCTGTTGTTAATCGTGATAATCTTTGTAACATTGACTATAATTAGTTTGATTTTATTGGATAAATGTATTAAAATGAAAACGGGAGTCAGCACTGCTTTATACGAAAAAAATAAAAATCCAAAAAGTTTTTAGCTCTATGTACTTCTAAAATCCAGGAGGTGTCTATGATCAGGAGTAATAACAAGGACTTAGAATTAAAATGGCTGCACGATAACGGACACGGTTTCCCCCGCAGAAACTTTTTGAAGGGAATACTCGGCGCAACTGCGGCTACGGTAGTTATGCCCTATTTAAACTGCAGAAGCGCCCCGGTGGACACATATGAAACGTTCAAGGCTTCGGCAGCAGCGATGTCATTAACTGATTACGGAGATGAGCAATTCTGGCTGAAGATAAAAGAGCAGTTTCCAATCCGTGAAAACCTTATCATGATGAATGCGGCTAATCTGTGTCCCGCCCCGATTCCCGTTCAGAAAACACTATTTGATCTTACAAAAGACGAAGATATGGACGCCTCTTCCTTTAACCGGAGAAAGTTCGGCGCTATGCGTGATGACGCACGAGCCGGTCTTGCGGAGTTTCTCGGCGTAGATCCTGATGAGATCGCGATCACCCGGAATACCAGTAAGCAATAACATGGTAATAAACGGGATTCTACTGGACGAAAATGACGAAGTTGTTATCTGGGACCAGAACCATCCGACAAACAATGTTGCGTGGGATGTCCGGGCGGAGCGTTATGGGTTTAAAGTAATAAAAATATCAACCCCGCCGGAGCCGGAAAACATTGAACAGCTTATCAAACCATTCCGGGAAGCATTGACAAGAAATACAAAAGTACTTGCATTTTCTCATGTTTCAAACGTGACCGGTGTGGCGCTCCCTGCAAAAGACCTTTGCAGGATGGCGAGTGAGAATGAAATACTGACCCTTGTCGACGGCGCACAGACGTTCGGCCCAATGGCTGTTGGACTCCATGATATCGGATGCGACTTCTATACCGGCAGTGCGGATAAATGGTTTTGCGGTCCGGAGGAAACAGGAGTATTGTATGTAAAAAGAGACCGGATTGAAAATCTCTTTCCGACAATTGTCGGTATCGGCTGGGAGTCGGCGCTGGAAAACGGAGCAAGAAAATTCGAAACACTCGGACAGCGGGACGATGCACGTGTTGCGGCTTTTGGCACCTCTGTTGAGTTTAACGCTGCTATAAGACCCCACCGGATCGAAGAACGTGTACGGTCGTTAGCACAAACATTGAAAGAAGAATTGAAAAAGGCGCTCCCTAACGTAAAGTTTGTCACACCTGTTGAGAGAGAACTTAGTCTCGGTGTCGTAATCTTTAGTTCGCCGGAAATTGACATGGATAATGCATCGAGGAATCTCTATGAAAAACACAATATCGGATGCGCTGTGTTTAGAGGAGCAAACGGAGGAATAAGACTTTCACCGAATATATACAATACAATGGAAGAGGTTGACAGGGTTGTAACCGCAGTAAAAAGCCTTGCTTAAGGATTTGGGGCTGTATCCCGTATAGATTATTTGGTTCGTTGTATTTTGACAAGGGTATTCTTGAAACCAGGCGTTTGACTCTGTGTATCTGTTTCCGAACTAACCAGGACATTCGATTCGGGAAAGTATGTCATGACGTTACCCGGTGCGATGTCAAATTCACGTACGGTTACGTTTTCCATTATACCTGAGCGGGATTCGAGACTGACTTTTTCATTTTGAATGAATCCGCAGTTTTCTATATCCTTTTTATTCATTAAAACAACCCGCCGGTCTGTCTGACCACGATAGACATCTTCATTTTCGTAGACTACCGTATTAAACTGACCTTCACTCCGAACGGTCATCATCCGAAATTCATTTTTGCCTATTGATTCAATTTCAGGAATCGGGACGTTTATGAATTCTGCCTTACCAGTAGGAGTATTAAATTTTGGGCTGTGCAGGATCCTCCCCTCAACATGGAATTCCTTCTTTGATTTACCAATCGATTCAATTGCCCCATATCCCGGGATAGCAGAGGCTATTGCTGATCTTATTGTATCGTGATTTTTGAATTGCTGAAAATTTACCTGACTGTCTGAGAGAACTGCGGCGGCGATATCCGCAATAATATCGACTTCCGACCGGACATTATCCAGCCTGACAATGCCTCCATCGCTCAGACGCACAAAGTTGAACATGGATTCCTGAGTAGTGCTTTGCTTTTCTTCATCCCTGGCGGCGACCGGCAGTATTACCACTTCGTTATCGACGCCGTTAAAATGTCCTTTGTTCAAAGTAGTGTTAAGAAATACTTTGAAAGCGATTCTATTAAGCGCCCGGGAGGTATAAACTTGATCCGGATTTGAGCCGTATAAGTTTCCACCCAGCATAAAGGCAAAGTCCATGTTTCCTTTGTGCGCGGCGTGCATACATGACATCGTGTCCATTCCCTGTCCCGGCTTTATGTTAATTCCAAGAGACTTTTCTAAGTTTTTCAAGACAGCCTCTTTGAGAGAAGGGGTAAAACCTACAGAACCGATTCCCTGAACATTGCTGTGCCCCCTGATGGGCGCTAAACCGGCATATCTTCTTCCAATCATACCTCTCAGTAAAGCCAAGTTCGCGATCGATATTACATTTTTTACACCGTGCGTATGATGGGTGATTCCCATAGCCCAGGTAAAAACAACATTTTTCGCATGAGAGTAGATTGCACCGATGCCTTCAATTTCTTTTCTTGGGACACCCGATGATTTTACATATTCGTTCCAATCGATACTTAGAATATCAGTTTTGTATTCTTCAAAGTTGTGTGTGTATGCCTTGACGAAAATAGAATCTTCTTTTTTGTTACTCAAGACATATTTTGCAAGACCTTTTAAGAAACCGATATCACCGCCGATATTCGGTTGTACATAAGCGGAAGCTATTTTTGAACCACCTGAAAGGATTGACTTTATGTCGCTTGGGATCGCAAACCGGACAAGTCCGGGTTCTTTTGCAGGATTAATAACAACAACGTGTCCTCCCCTTCGCCGGCATTTCAATAATTCTCTTATAAAACGGGGATGATTCGACGCGGGATTGGCGCCTATGACAAAAATACAGTCTGCACCAGTGAGATCGTTTAATTGGATTGTTGAAGTACCTGTCCCTATCACCGATTTTAGTCCTACTCCCGATGCCTGGTGACAATAAAATGAACAGCTATTAATATTATTGCTGCCGAACATCCTGGCGAATAACTGTAACAAAAATCCGGATTCATTTGATGAACGTCCTGAGCTGTAAAAAAAGGTACGGTCAGGATGGACCCTTCTAAGGCGTTGTGCTGTTATTTGCAGCGCGTCTTCCCAACTAAGAACAGAATAATGCGAATTATTTTTACTTTTATAAAGAGGATAATTGAGTCTTCCAAGTCTTTCCAGTTTTTTGCCATCGTAGGAGTTAAATTCCTCTATGGAAATTTTTTCAAACAACTCCGGCGGGATTTCGGGCTGGATATCGGTTATCTGTGCCTGGATACTTTTTTTGCAGATTTCGGGAAAGATTCCTTCTTCGTTTCTCATACCGCCTTGTTGGCCACCCATACCGAAAGCACACGTTTTACAAGTGTTTTTTGAAAAAACGGATTCTTTAAATTTTTTCAGCCCTACAGTGGAGGCAACTTTTAACGAATATCGAATAGCGGCAACTCCTCCGCCTGAAATCATAATTAGCCCTGAATATTGGATTTAGTGAGTAATTGATTAAATAAAAACTATAAAAAACATGAAAAAACTATTATGCTTCATAGACAGCACTGTTCTGGATGTCTTTTTAAACATAATAGGTATGTTGGGACAAATATACGGTGTGTTATTTGTAAAAAATGGTATTGTAATAATTGTTTCAATGAGTGTCAAAATCAGGAGTATGCGAATTCACTGATTTCAATAATTCAAACTGACATTATTTCAAATGTACCTGATTCAATAGTCCTGATTGAGCTCGACACGCTTCCCGACATCCCTTTATACGATACACTTATTGTTACGGATTCTATATGTTACTATATGAACGATTCGGCTTTCACAGTTGACTTTAGCATTCCCATCCAGTATGTTGATCAAAACAATTCATATAATACCAGTCAATTTTATTCATTCATGGCACTGGGTGCTTTGCCTCCTTGTGTTTGTGAAACAATGACTGAAATGTATCAGGATTTACCATATCACTATGATATGAT
>JADFON010000177.1 GCA_022562855.1 Candidatus Zhuqueibacterota bacterium
AACTGTCACGCCAATATCTGGTGTGTTTACAGAGGCAGTCAATGTATTGTTAATTTTAAAAGATCACGGTGCAGATGTGGATTTATCATCATCTTGGAATGTTATCGAATTAGAAGATGCAGTTCCACAATCAATTAAAGTCACATTGACTTCACCATTTGGTGAGTTCTCAACTAGAGGTGCAAAGATTCAGAAATTTGACAGAATATATCTGCAAGTAACTGACATTCGTGGAAATGTCTTCAAGGACGTGTTCCATGTCAGAAAGATAAAACGTCCACGCAAAGGCGGAAAAGGCAAACAGATGATCCTCAACGATTTTTGAAAGCTGTTCTTTATGCCCAAAATCCAACATTAAAGCGGGCAACCTGCCATTCAAATAATCGAGACTCGTATTAAATACCGATTCGACCGAAAATTTGAACTGTTCGAATTCAGCCGGAGTCATAAATTTTTCTTTAAATAAATCGTTGATCAATTTTTTTGTTATTATCGAAATCGATTCGTATATCCATGTTTCGCAGTCCATCGTCTCGCCGGTTACCGACTCTCTGAAATCAGAAATGCATTTTCTCTGACTTTCAACAATTGAGCCAAAAAACAAATTTTCCTCACGGGCATTTTCCGAATCTTTGTCGCTTTTGACCTGCGCTCCATAAACGGATAGAATTTGAATTAGATTCCTCACAAAAGGTATGCGTAAAATTTTCCCGGACATATACTTTACGTTTCGCTTTCCCGGAATAACAACCGCAATTTCCCCTATCAGAGCGCCGGAGTCGGAGTTTTTCATTATTTCGTCTTCAAGCGATGTATAGAATATCGACGACCCTGTCCTTCCCTGTCTGCCGGTTCTTCCCCTCAACTGTGTGTTTATCCTGCCGGAATGTCCGGGTTCGCCTCCGATTACATGCAGTCCCGTGCCGAAGGTCAGACGCATCACACTGTCCAAATCCGCATTTTGAAAAGTATTCATATTTCGTTGACTGCGTCGTTTACCGTTCCCGCCCGCATACTTGTCCCTTTCTTTTCGGGACTTGTCATCCCTGAACTTCAGAGTAATTTTGAATAAATCTCTGAATTGTACTTTTCCGGTTCTTGTAAATTCTTCCCGTAGTCCCGATTCAGTTAGTGTTTCCATGAGAATATCAAACTCATATCTTGAATAGACCGAAATTTGAATTTCTTTGGTTTGGGGCAGTAATGATATTACATAGTTTGCAAAGTTTTGCGCAATTATGACGTCATTCTCACCGGGAACATTGATATCGACGCCCCTGCCTGCCATATTGGTCGAAATCGTCACGGCATTCAGTTGTCCCGCCCCGGCTATAATCTCTGCTTCTTCACACTCGTTCTTTGCATTAAGGATTTTACAAGCGATGCCTGCCCCCTTCTTTTTGGGGCTTGGATTTTTCTCGCCGTTTCCGGAAAAACTTCCCGATGCAAGTGTTTTGTATAATTCCTCCGATTCTTTGACAGAGGAAGTACCGATCAAAACGGGTCTTCCCATCGAATGATTAAACAGTATATCTGATATAAGCGCTTTTTTCTTTTCGCTCTTTCGTGCAAAAAGCATCGTTTGAAAGTGCTTAACTGCCGGCGCTTTGAATGTTGGAATATCAAACGATTTTATTGAATATATTTTTTCAAACTCCTTCCGGTTCGGAGATATGGTGCCCGACATCGCACAAATTCTCGAATAATTCGAAAGCAGAGCAGGTATCGTTGTAGATGTGACAACCACATCAGACTGCGTTTGTCTCACGTTTTCTTTGTATTCCACAGCCTGTGTGAGACCCATTTGATACTTTTTCTGTGGGTCGGGTCTTCCGGTTGAAGCAGTAATCAGTTCAATTTTTTTGTTCTCTGAAAGAATATAATCCTTGTCCCTCAGCAATAATGTTTGCGCATAAAGTGCGTTTTGAATAGAAGACAGTAAATTGAGCTGATGGTATTCTCTGTCCTGTAGTTTCTTTAACCTGTATTTTTTTTGATACCGGTTTAGACCGCTTTTCAAAATAGAATCCGCCTGTTTGCTGTAATCGGGGATTAAAAATAACCCATCAACATCAGGATACGTATTTTCGATCAACGCCATCCCTTTTTCCGTCAGGGCGCACTCTTTTTTATCCTCATTCACAACAAAAAGCAAATAACGTTCTACGTGGTCTTGAAATCCGTTTTCGGTTAGAAAGGTGTGTTCAAACTTATCCGCTTTGTTCCCGATAGCCGGATTCTTCGCATAAAACTCCTGAAGCCAGTCTCCGGCGAATCCACTGTATTTTACCTGGACTAAGAGATTAAGATAGTCACGACAGTCCTTATATTCATGATCTCCTTTTCCCAGTTGTACCTTTAAACCGTCAGAATATTTTTCTTGCTTTTCGATTAGATGCCTGACAATATTTCCGGCTGTTTGCACGTCTGTATCAAAACGCTGAACCGTAGAAGATAAAATTACCGGGGTCTGTAGTTCATCGAGCATGATGTGGTCGGCTTCGTCAACTATAACATAATTTCTGGCACGGCACATTGCCTCTGAATTCACGGACCTGACCGAATCACGCAGAAAATCAAATGCGAATTCTTTATCTGACCCGAATACGACCTGTGCATCATAGGCAGATCCTTTGTCCCTGTCATCCGCAGTCAAAAAGGCAGACGTTATGCCGAGTTTTTCAAGAACAGGACCTATCCATGAACGGTCTCTTTCCGCAAGGTAATTATTTGAGGTCATAACGTGGACTTTACCAAATAACGCATGGTAAGCGATCGGGAAAAGACTTATTAATGTTTTACCTTCACCCGTTCTCACCCGGATAAAGCGGTTTTCACCGATCTCATCGCACAAGATAATTCCCGCCTTGATCTGAACGTTCCATGGGACAAGATTCCATGTGTACTTTTTACCAAAAACCAGCCAGGAATCTCCAACAGACCTTTTGCAGGTTACAAATACACAGGCCGCCGCCTTGTTTACAAGCAGATGAGAATCTTCCGGATATCTCGATTCCAAACTGTGGAAAAAATTTCTCAGGGAAGTAAAATCCTTACATTCGGAGTCTATTTCGCGGGCAAAAACCAGTATTTTTTTGACCCGTTCTTCCAGGTCTAAAACCATGTTTCTGTTTTTAAAAGCAAATTCTTCTATTTTTGATTCAATCAGCGACATTGTGTATACGGGTTTATCCGTTATTTCCGGCAGTTTTATAACAAGAACGCTTTGTCAATCAACCGTTAATTTTTCCGCAAGCACAAGCCAGTCATATATATCGTTATTGCTTGCGCCAAGCCCGAAATGTTTGATTACCGGTTCGGGATAGTAGAATCTTTCCAAAGAAATAATTCGAAAACCATGATTTGACAAAATATCTTCCAACTCAAATTGAGAGTAGAGTTTGATCCGAAGGTCACCGTTTTTCATATCTATGGACCCGCCCACCGGGTCAAACCTTCTCTTTTCTAATTCGTCGTAAACATGTTTTAACGCGGTATTCTCATCATGCCCGCCGTTCGTAAAGTTCTCTTTTATTCTGTATGCCTGTTCTAAATGGTTTTCATTGCTGGGAAAAAGACCAAGCAGAAAACCTCCGCCGCAGAGAGTCCGGTGTATTTCAGAAAACATCATAAACCTGTCAATTCTTTCAACAGCCAAAATCGAATTGACCGCAACTATCTCTTCGAAAAAATTGCTGCGGAATGGAAGTTGCGCACTGTCAGCCGTTACCGTAAAAACGGGGGATTTACTTTTGTTATTGCGTAAGCCCCGAAAAGATAGGGGCAGGCCATCCCTGACGGGACAAATGAGCTTCGCTTTTGCGATCATTGCAGACGAAAAATCGATCCCGACCACTCTCTTTATACGGTTGGGCAGACCATTTTGATTCAATGAAAGATAGTTCAGGAAATAGCCGTTGCCGCAACCGTTATCAAGTACCCAGGCGGTTTTCGAGTTGCTTGCCCGGTTTACTCGATCCTTTTGATTTTTCTTTTTGATCGATTCAACGGCAGAATAAAAAATCCGCTCAGTCTCCGGATCATGAAATGGGGAAATAATTTCATTTCTGTAGTTATCCGAAACATCTCCCCAATAATTTATCTGTGGATTCTTTCCGTTCAGGTTTTCCACTTCACCAACGATTTAGTTTTTCAAAAATATCTGTGAAAACGCATATTAATTTTGTACATTTTTAAAAAAAAAGCGCCGTTTATCATTCTTCAACGTATGCCATAAGTATCAAACAAAGATATAATAAAAACTCGTAACATAAAACAGTTTTTTTTGAACGGTTTAGCATTAAGGCACTTTTAATTATATCCTGTCGATACAACTATTCTCTTAACAACAATCAGATATTATTTACGAAAAGTAATTGACCAAAAAATGAGCTTTGGAGGATTTCAATGCCAAAAGGGAAAAAGCAGTCCATTCAAGCGGAAATGGAGCAAATTCAGCAGTTAAAGAGCGAAGATCAGAATTTAAACGACCTACTGCGAAAGTCTGAAGCGCAAACACACGAAGAACTTGCAGAAGCCTCTCAAAGAAGCTCTTTTGTCAAAGAATACATGCAGGTCAACCAGGAACTTGCCGGAAGGATCAACACCTTTCTTGACAAGAGCCAGAGCTATTCTGAAAAGTTTAAAACGATGATGAAACAGCCGAGTAAAAGTACCTTCGGCAGATTATTCAGGGCAACATTCAAGTCAAAAACAGCCTTTACACCGGAAAAAGTATCTGAAGTAATAATGGACATGTACACAAACATGATATTGCAGAAGGACGCCGTAGCCAAACAGCTCAGCATTATCGAAAGCAGAAGAGAGGATTTGTTTTCACAGAGTACCGAAGCAGTAAACGATCTCGAAAAAGCCGATGTGAACTTCAACGAAACGAAAGGCAAATTCAATACTCTCGATAAGAGCCTGAAAACAGCGACTGCGGTTCTCGATAATGACGGCGCCGTGGCAGATATTGTATTAGAATCACTGGAAGAATATTTTGGAGAATTGAACATTGAGGGTACCACCCCGACGAAAATAAGTCTTTCGAAAATTAATATTCTTGTCGATAAACTTGAAAAACTCGTAACGGAAGCAGATGAAACAAAAAAGAAATTTGAAATCGAATTAAATGCGGCAAACTCTG
>JADFON010000178.1 GCA_022562855.1 Candidatus Zhuqueibacterota bacterium
CACGTTGTCGCGTACGACCTACCGGACCCAAAGCGCTTAGACTTCTTTTGGGCGTCAATTCCGCAAGTGGAGTCGTCTGGTCCATAAACTGTGACAACTGGCTTGTGCCGAAAAATGTATTAATAAGAGAAGAAATCGTTCTGGCATTGACGAGGTCCTGCGGTGTAAGCGTCTCTTTATCCCTTAAGTTCATTCTTTCTTTCACCGTTCGAGCCATGCGGGCAAGCCCGACACTGAATTGGGTGGCGAGTTGCTCACCAACAGTCCGAATTCTCCTATTACCCAAATGGTCGATGTCATCTGTCGATTTTTTGCCATTCCTCAAGTCAAGTATATACTGAATAATAGCAACAATATCGGTCTTTTCCAGAACGGTTGTATCCGCAGGGGTAGACAAGCCAAGCTTTTTGTTCATCCTGTGCCTGCCGACTATACCAAGATCATATTTCTTCGGATTGAAAAAGAGTCTCTCTATAAGATTTCTCGCAGTCTCAAGATCCGGAGGTTCTCCCGACCTCATTTGCTTGTAAATAATCACCAGAGCCTCGGCTTCGGAAGAAGAGGTGTCCTTTCGGATCGTATTTGCTATAACGTCTGAGTATATACCGCCTGAAGTTTTCAAAAACGAAAGTTTTGTTAATTTTGCTTTTTTCAACAGCGTTGCGAGTTCTTTGGTAAATTCAGCATATTTTTCAGTGAATATTTCCCCCGTTTTCTCATTAACCATATCCTCGAGAATTTTTCGACCGTAGAACTTATCCAGTTTTCCTTTGGCAATATCGATTTTCTCGGTTAGTCCAAATAATTCGTACAGTTCTTTATCGCTTGAAAATCCTAATGCCCTTAACAAGGTCGTAACTGGAAATTTTTTCCTGCGGTCAATATAAACATACATTACATCGTTGATATCCGTAACAAATTCAACCCATGACCCCCTAAAAGGTATAATCCTGCCGGAAAATAGTTTTGTACCGTTAGGATGCTTTGTAGCATCAAAAAACACACCGGGCGACCTGTGAAGCTGACTTACAATCACACGCTCAGCCCCATTTATCACAAATGTCCCTTTATCATTCATAAATGGTAAATTCCCCAGGTATACGTCCTGTTCAATCGCCTGGGAAAACGCACCGGACTCATCCTCGTCGCCTTTTGCCGTCAATCTGAGTTTGGCTTTTAGAGGAACAGAATAAGACACTCCCCGTTCTTGACATTCGATAACGTTATACTTTGGTTGATCAACATAATATTCTAAGAATTCAAGAAGATAGTTTTCTCTTGAATCTACGATAGGAAATATACTTTTAAATACTGCCTGCAGACCTTTTTCTTCACGCTTATCCGGCGCAACATCATGCTGCAAAAAGTCCCGAAAAGAGTCTATTTGGATATTTAAAAGGTCCGGCATTGGGATAATTTCAGGAATTCTCGCGAAACTAATCCGGTCGCCATTATGGCTTTGCTTTTCCAATGACATTTCCTTTTTTAGGATGCATTATATACTTAACCAATTATTAACTTATTGTGCGTATTAAAAATCACGCATTGAACAGTCAATCTACAAAGTTAAATCATAATTATTTTATTTCCACTGTGCCGCCTGCTTCTTCCAATTCAGCTTTGATCTTTTCTGCTTCGTCTTTTGGAATACCTTCTTTAATCGTACTTGGCGCACTATCAACTAAATCCTTTGCCTCTTTCAAGCCCAGGGCAGTTTGAGAACGCACTACTTTTATGACCTGTATCTTTTTTTCACCAAAACTGGAAAGAACAACATCAAATTCTGTTTTTTCTTCCACAGCTTCAGCAGGCGCCGCACCCGGGGCAGCAACCGCCGCTACCATTGGCGCCGCCGCAGTTACATCAAACTCTTCTTCCAAGTCTTTAACTAATTCAGACAACTCCATTACTGTCAACTTCTTAATGGACTCTTTAATATCAGCTATCGAGCTCACAACTTTCCTCCTCGCTAAAACTGTGTTAATATTGATTTTGCTTTTATAATTTTAAATAGCTTTGTAATAGTTAAAAAAATTATTCTTCTTTGTTGTTTTCTTTCTCAGTATCGTTTTTTGCCTCTTCATGTGCTTCATCTACGGCGCCATTGGTCTTTTCTTCAACTGATGCATCGCCATCAGTCTCTTGTCCTGAGAGGGTTTTTGCCGTTACTTCCGGCGCTCCTGCCTCTTCCGAATTTTCCTGCTTATCACCGGAATCAGTTGGCGCTGTATCATGTTTGTCTCCGCCGCTTTCAGCTTCTTTTTTGCTTCTTACAGCATCAAGCACCCCAACCAAATTTCGCAATATGCCACTCATTACAATGACCAAACCCGTGATTGGCGAATTCAATGTTCTGAGCATTCTAGCGATCAATTCATCACGTGTAGGAAGATTGACAATCTTCAATGTCATCGATTGATCATAGATCGTTCCATCAATCAAAGCCGCCTTTATCGGCATTAATTCCGTTTTCTTATGGAATTTATCAATGAGTTTGCCGGGAATTAGAGCATCATCATAGCTATACGCAAGTGCAGTAGGACCATCAAGATATGGACGCAGATCATCAAGAGAAAGATCTTTAATGGAGAGACGGGTAAGAGTGTTTTTGACAATTTTATAATTAATATTATTTTCCCGGAATTCACTGCGCAGATCATTTATGGTATCTACGTTTATTCCCGAAAAATCGGTCAGATATACACCCTTTGCCTCAGTAAAAATCTTGCTGATATCAGCAACTGCTTGTTCTTTTTCTTCGCGTGTCATTATTTTAAAATTTTAAAGGTTCTTGATAATCTCCTGATGATCAAGCTTGATTCCGGGACCCATAGTGGAGGAAATAATAATATTCTTTATGTATTGACCTTTTGCCGAAGATGGCTTCAATTTCAGAACTACCCCCAAAAGCGACTCTAAGTTTTCCGTTATTTTTTCCTTTGAAAAAGAAACTTTACCCACACCTGCATGCAGAATACCTGCCTTTTCGACTCTAAATTCAATCTTACCGGCTTTAATATCCTGCACAGCTTGAGCAACATCCATCGTAACAGTACCACCCTTGGGACTCGGCATCAGACCCCGCGGACCAAGAATTTTACCCAGCTTACCCACTTCACTCATTACATCAGGAGTCGCTACTATTGTGTCAAATCCTGTCCAGCCTTCATTTATTTTTTTTACGTATTCTTCCAGCCCCACATAATCGGCGCCCGAATCTTTCGCTTCCTGTTCTTTGGAACCCTTTGTAAGAACTAGGACTTTCTTTTCTTTTCCCGTACCATGGGGAAGCTTTACAACTCCTCGTATGTTCTGATCCGAATGCCTTGGATCAACACCCAATCTCATACTTATTTCAATCGATTCATCAAATTTTGCCGACGCGGTCTTCAACAACAGGTCAACTCCTTCTTCAATCGAATAAGATTTCTCCCTGTCAACCTTTTTCCGTATTTCTTTATACCGTTTTGATTGCTTAGCAGCCATTCATAAACCTATTCTTTAACTGTAACTCCCATACTCCTTGCTGTACCTTCTATAATGAGCATCGCTGATTCAATTTTATTGGTATTCAAATCTACCATTTTGGTTTTTGCAATATCCTCGACTTGAGCCCGGGTTATTGAACCGACTTTGTCTCTGTTCGGCACCTGTGATCCTTTTTCGACACCAGCCGCTTTTTTGATCAATTCCGCTGCGGGCGGTGTTTTAGTTATAAATGTAAAACTTCGGTCAACGTATACGGTAATAACAACCGGAATAATATATCCTGTTTTATCTTGCGTTTGCGAGTTGAACGCCTTGCAAAACTCCATTATGTTTACGCCCCTCTGCCCCAAGGCTGGTCCAACAGGAGGTGAGGGATTTGCCTGACCCGCAGGAATCTGTAATTTTATAATGCCTTTTACTTTTTTTGCCATCGCTATTTTTCCTGTTCAACTTGCAAATAGTCAAGTTCTACAGGCGTTGGACGCCCAAAAATGGAAACCATAACTTTTACTTTGTTTTTTTCCGGATTTATTTCCTCAATAAAACCGGAGAATTCATTAAATGGTCCGTCAATTACTTTCACAGAATCGCCTACGCTGAACGGCATATCGACGGTCTCCATTTCTTCTTTTTCTTGTGTCCGCCCAAGTATGCGTTCAATCTCAGAAGCATGAATAACTTGAGGGGAATTTTGAGAACCTAAAAAATTTATCACACCTGGAGTATTGAGCACGAGGTGTCGAGTTTCTTTATCAAGAACCATTTCTGCCAATACATACCCGGGAAAGAAATTTTTTGTTTTCACAACCTTATGCCCGTCTTTCATTTCCACAACATTTTCCTGAGGAACGAGAATTTGCTTAATCCTCTTTTCCAATTGCTGCCGCTTTACTTCGTTTTCGACGTACGTCAAAACTTTAGTTTCATGCCCGGAGTAAACGTGTAAAGCATACCACTTTAATTCTTCATCGCCCATTGTTTTTAAAAAACGATTGCACTATATATGTTAATCCTGTGTCAACAAAAAATATATACATAGCTATAATAATTGAAACAACTATGACCACATAAGTAGAGCTTTTGAGTTCCGGAAACGTTGGCCAGCTGACCTTTGACATCTCCTGCCGGACACTTATAACGAAAGATTTGATCTTGTTTATCATTAACGTCGACTCTAGCCCGTCGAATATTGCAGGTCTGGAGGGATTCGAACCCCCAACACCCGGATTTGGAGTCCGGTGCTCTACCAATTGGAGCTACAGACCTGACCGGTAATTATCGGGTCTCCTTGTGCGTAGTATGACTCTGACAAAATTTACAATACTTTTTGTATTCTACCCGGTCAGGATGAAGCCTTTTATTCTTTGTAGTGGAGTAATTTCGCTGATTACAGATTATGCATTCTAACGTAATTATGTCTCTCTTTTTTTTGTCGGCCACAGTTTTTGTCTCTTATATCTTCCTGCACGCGTACCCGGATTATCTGGTTTCCTATCTTATCAATTTCTTGTATTACACTGCACCTATCAACTTATTCTATGACTTCGGTTACGACACCGGCGCCGACTGTTCTGCCGCCTTCCCTGATCGCAAAACGGAGCTCTTTCTCCATCGCTATCGGCGTTATCAATTCAACCGTTATCTCTACGTC
>JADFON010000179.1 GCA_022562855.1 Candidatus Zhuqueibacterota bacterium
GCCAGTGTTGCTCACCGCTGGTTAAGTCCAGCAGCTTTAACACTTCTCGTGCTTCATAGCGGGTTGCATAAACCAGCCACCGTCCATCGGGACTTGGTACAGGACGAAAAGCGCCTATGGATTCATGGGTGCGCACCATAACACGCCCCGTCTCCCTGTCTAATAGACCGATCTGGAAAGCACCGACCTCTCTGACTGTACTCCGCCGACTATGCAAGACCTCCGGGGAAAAATCCCAGGCTTTTGGTTGTGCAAGGGCAAATCCTCCCCCAAGATTTCCCCGCAAATTAACCCAAAGATAGCGGGAGTCATTGCCAAATGCGGGACCGATATGTGCCGGTGGTGTAGGTCCACCCTCTTCACGATGCCCGGTAATCTGAACACCGGAGCCGCCATCTTTGTGATAGAGCCATAACTGTGTGCCTTTCACCGCGATCAAATAATCGCCGTCCGGTTCCCATATCGGCGACATATAACTTTGCTTTTCCCCTGTAGTTATTGCCTTAGGATCGGTTCCGTCCGCGTTTGCAATCCACAAATTCTCCGATCCGTTCCGGTCGCTCACAAAGGTGATCTGCGTACCGTCCGGTGAGTACCTCGGCTGCATGTCATATGCTTGTCCCTCGGTGATCCGTGTAGCTTTACCTCCGGAAATGGGCATGGTGTAAAAATCACCAAGAAGCTCAAATAAAATTGTACTGCCGTCGGGCAAAAGGTCTAACGAGATCCAGGTTCCTTCCTCGGCCGTGAACTCAAGCGTTCTTGTGGTGATCAACGGCAGCGTCTTGTCCGCCTTTGCCTTTTTGGCAGAGCTGTCGTTCTCAGCGACAGTTTGGGAGAATGTTGTGGATGCGGAGATCAGCAAAAACGCAACAGTTACGATGATTCGGAAATAGTTTAACATTTTGATCCTCACTTTGTTGGTTATTAATTGTCCATAGATTAAGTTATACAACCACACTCACATCGGATACAATACCTGTCTCTTGTTCTGAGAAGTAGAAGAACCGGCTGTATATCTTACACTTCCGGCAGTATTTGGATTTCATTTTAGGTGGCATGAGACGGTAGGTTGTTGTTATTGAGAAAAGATAACTATGCGTTTAGTTAATTTCAAGTGGTTTTACATTGTGTCTGGCAGTCAGTTATTTGGTCGCTCTTTTTTTTGTCCTCCCAGCCTGTTTTCACATCCTCATTTAACTATTGACAAATGGTAGTAGTATATCTATATTGGAAGATTAAATTAGAATTACAATCCTACCGCTTCACTATCTTTTGAATATCAATAACAAACAGGATTGATATTTAATGAAAGAACAAAGAAAACTCGCCGCAATAATGTTCACCGACATTGTGGGTTACACAGCCCTGATGCAATCTCTGCGGAAAGATAATTTGATCATAAAAAAGATAGTATAAAGAAATTGAAATCAAACAGGAAAATTCTATGAAAAAGACCTCTCTGTCCCGAATTCTGGGCCTGACCCTGCCTGTCATTTTGTTATGTTCTGCTCACCTAGCTGCACAGGATAAGATTGTGTATCATATTCCGATTTATGGAGATATCAATTCAAGAGTCTCTTCAAAAATCGGTCGTGTAATTCAGGATGCAGAGAGCACAAACGCGGATGCCATAATGCTGGAGATCAATACGTTTGGCGGTGAACTGGAGGCTGCTACTCAAATTAGAGACTATCTGCTTGATTCCAAAATTTTAACTATTGTTTTTGTCAACAAAAGAGCCATTTCAGCCGGCGCGCTTATTTCACTGGCTGCAGAAACAATTGTTATGGCGCCAGCAGCGACGATTGGCGCCGCTACGCCGGTGAACTTTTTGAGTGAAAAGGCATCGGAGAAGGTGATTTCATACTGGCGAACGGAAATGAAATCTACCGCAGAGAGGTATGACAGATCGCCCGAGATAGCTGAAGCAATGGTCGATGATGAAGTCGAGATTACCGGGCTGATCGAAAAAGGGAAATTATTGACCTTGACTACCCGTGAAGCACTGGAATACAAGGTCGCCGATGTCGAGCTGGAAACCCTCGACGATATATTGGGATTCTTCGACCTGAATGAAGCTCAGATTGTCTCATCGTCGGCATCTAGCGACAATCTCTTTTTAAAGCCTGAATTTATATGGTTCGTAATAGGATTTGTATTTTTGATTCTGGAATTCGCCAATCCTGGTTTTATTACGTTCTTTTTTGGAATTGGCGCCTGGATCGTTGCGGTTATTTGCCTTATTACTGATATTTCAATAAATACGCAGCTGGTTATATTCATAATTTCTTCAGTTATACTTATTGTATCGCTCCGAAAATGGTTAAGAAACATATTTATTGGTCGTGTTTCCTCGGAACGGGTCAAAGGCAAAATGCCGGAAGAGTACCTGGGGCAGACCGCAATCGTAACACAGAGAATAACGCCTGATCTCAACGGAAGGGTGGAATTTCATGGAAGCAGCTGGAACGCGGAGTCCGATGAAATTATTCCGGAGAGGTCTCCGGTTGAAATAGTTGGAAAAGACAACATCACTCTTAAAGTAAAATCAACAACAGGGAGGTAAACCATGGACAATGTGAACATTAGCACCTTTATCCTTGTAGGTGTTATTATAGTTGTAATTATTGCATTTTTCAAGACTATTAGAATAGTTCCGCAAAAGACCGCATTTATCGTGGAACGTCTTGGCAAATATAATGCAACGCTCGAAGCAGGATTTCATATTCTTATTCCATTCATTGACGTTGTTGCCTACCGGCATACGTTGAAAGAGCAGGCGATTGACGTTCCATCCCAGACCTGTATAACGGGAGATAATATTTCAGTGGAAGTAGACGGCATATTATACATGCAGGTTATAGATCCGATGAAAGCTTCATATGGCATTAATAATTACCAGTATGCGTCTACGCAGCTTTGTCAGACCACCATGAGAAGTATAATTGGTAAACTGGAACTCGACAGAACCTTTGAAGAACGGGAATCCATTAATGTTCATATAGTCGGTGCAGTTGATAAAGCATCCGAACCATGGGGTGTTAAGGTTACCAGATACGAGGTGAAAAATATTGAACCGCCGATCAGTATAAAAGACGCCATGGAAAAGCAGATGAGGGCAGTGCGTGAAAAAAGAGCCCTGATCGCAGAATCCGAAGGCGATAAACAGGCAAAAATCAACCGGGCAGAAGGCGAAAAGCAGGAATTGATCGCTAAGTCAGAAGGTGAAAAGATGAAGAGAATAAACGAAGCAGAAGGTACCGCGTCTGAAATCGAAAGGGTCGCAATGGCTACCGCCAAAGGTATCCGCGAGATTGCATCGGCTATTAACGAGAAAGGCGGACTGAGCGCCGTAAATCTAAGGGTTGCCGAACAGTATCTTAATGAATTCGGTAAGCTTGCTAAAACGAATAATACAATGATAATCCCATTAAATTTGGCCGATATTTCAAGCATTATCGCTACCGCAACATCCGTCTTCAATGCGACAAATGACAAAGAAAAAATGGCTGTAGAATAGACACTATATACTGCAATATATTGTGGTTGCAGGTTCAAATTTTTACACGTAAGCATCTTTATTTTTTGTAAAATACAGCACCCAATATTGGTACATACGAGTGGTGTAAATAAAATGTCTTGAGAACGAACATCCCGATGTTCCTGATTTGTTTGACAATATGGAATGTCCTTAAGAATACTAGAAAGTAAGACATAGAAGAAAATAGAAGTCAAAATACTGTAACAAAGAAGGCATTCGACAACTACATCCTTAGAATTCACTGTGGAAACAAGGGCCGCGCTGGAAGAGCAGCCAAAGAAAATCCGAAGAAAAATTAGTAAAGGTAATCATAGACATTCACTCAGCGTCCATTTCTAAGCACACCTCAAATTAATAGCAGCCGTTTTAAGCGAGGTTAATTGATAAGGTGTATAGAGGTTCAAAATGCACAGGAGGCACGGCTATTGAATATATAGCATTGCCTCAGAAGTGGTACACGCACCTGTGCAATTCCGCATAAAGTCGCTGTACGGGGCTTGAGACGGCGACAGGACTGTTTAAAAGAGGTAAATGCAATCCGCAGAAGTCAGAAGACTTACCTTAGAACCCTCCAAAACCAAAAAATTTTACGTCTGACGTTATAGGTATATACCAGTAGGTGCAAAGGTAGACCCACGTCGCAAAGTTTATTGAACTGTTCAAAACTACATAATGCAAGCTTGGGGTGTGTCTCCATTCCAAGTAATATTTCTACTTGATTTATAGAGACATTCCAATTACATTGTTTCAATTATACTCTAACAAATCCATGACTGACCAACTCGACCTCTTCCGCAAATCCGATGCACAGAATCCTGTCCGCAAGTTTTTCCATGTAAGAGGCGAGCAGGAGCATTTTACGCTCGACCAGTTCAAAGCCACCCAAACGTACCGGGAGCTTGCGATAACAGCAGAGGAAGAAAGCCTACTGCGTGTGGCGGTCTTTGAGGGCATTGCGACTGTTGACGATTGGGTTGTGATATTGAAAGCGTTGAGGGAGAAACGATTAGTATTCCACATAAAGTTGATGAAAGATTCGTTATCTTGGCATTTTAATTTAAAAAAATCCATATCATACTCTTTCGGAAAAATGATACGGGGAATATCAGAAAGATAAATAATTAGGAAAATCAACATGAATAATAAAACCAAAATCTGTTTTCCGTTAGTTTTCATAATAACGATTTCATTAGTATTAGCAGCAAGTTTCAAGATGATTTTTGCGCAATCTGAACACGAAAAACTTGCGAGAGAAATTTTCAAGGAACTGATCGAAATTAACTCTTCCCCGGATTTCGGCAGTACAAAAGCAGCCGAGGCAATGGCAAAACGGCTAAGGGATGCCGGGTTTCCCGATTCTGATATCTTTGTAGGTGGTCCTAACGATCAGAAAAAAAATATTATTGCACGATACAGGGGAACAGGAACAAAAAGACCTTTGCTTCTTCTTGCCCACCTCGATGTTGTCAATGCCCTAAGATCAGACTGGACATTTGACCCCTTCATTTTCCTGGAACAGGACGGGTATTTTTACGGACGGGGTACAACGGACGACAAAGCCCAGGCAGCAATATGGGTTGCTAACTT
>JADFON010000180.1 GCA_022562855.1 Candidatus Zhuqueibacterota bacterium
GAAGCCATGGGTTTTGATTCACCCGCCAATAAAATCTCTTCCATCTTAATAAAGTAGATCTCATCGCTGAAAGAATGCCTGGTGTAACTATTGTTAATGGGAATTTTTTGCAATGCCTTTTCCATATCGGGATTTATGAGAACGCCCGGAATGAAATCTTTTCCATTGCTCACAATCTGGTATCTATCCGGGTTATTATTGAATAGTATCTCAATTCCGGTTCCTTCGTTAAGTTCTTTTTCAAGATCTCCGGCAAAAACGGCAAGCGTAGTTTTTATAGCTGAAAAACGAAACATAATTGATTCGGCAACAAATTCCTGCGGATTGTTTTTGTAGTACTCTTCTATCTCGAAATTGGAAACCGATATAATGCTTTCAATTTGAAAATTAAGAAATATGTTTACAAGCATATTTTTTCGCACCCGCTCAATTTCCGCTTCCATAAAAGGGGTAGGTTTCAAATTCTGCCTGACAGCTTCCTGGTATAACAACTCATTGTCAACCCATTCGTTTACGAACTTGCTCTGAGCGTTATGATAGTCTTCTTCGGTTCCGATACGGGTAACCATCAGGCTGAGATCCTCCAGGGTTAGCTTGGCGTCGTTTACCTTAGCCACAGGCTGCTCGCTATTCAGAAAGCCGCATTGAACCGAATGAAAAAAAACAATTACAGAAAGAAAAACGGCTGCAAGGCAGTTTTTATTCATGTTTATCAAACTGTTGTTGTCTCCTGTAATGAGGTTAAGAAATTTTGTATATAATTCAAATTCTCCGAATCGCTGCCGTTTTTTAACGGCAGTTCAAGATTGAGTCTTTTTTCCTGCTTTAACCGGAATGGATAAGGAGACTTGTCAACAAATGAACTAAGTATCTGCGCTAAATGTTCCTTATCGGATACCGATGCCAAAGAATCAACCGTAAAAGTACCCGTGAATGTGTCGCTTATTACCTTGATCCTGTCCATAGCCAGTTTAGAGGCTATGATTTTGATTTTGATTATCTTTAACAAATTTTCCGCTGCTGGCGGCAAAGGCCCATACCTGTCCGTCAGGTCGTTTTTTATTTCTTGAAGGCTTTCATATGTATTTATAACAGAAATTCTTCTGTAGAAAGAAACCCGTTGAAATCCATCCGGAATATACTCAGAGGGTAAAAAGGCTGCTATATCGGTATCCACCTTTATATTTGAAATGTCGGTATTATTATTCTGTGCTGGTTCGCTTTCGGGGGCAAGTTCTTTCATTTGGTCATGTACTGAATTTTTGATAAGCCGGGTGTACATGTCAAATCCGACAGCGTTAATATGACCGCTTTGCTCGACTCCAAGCAGGTTACCCGTTCCTCTTATTTCAAGATCTTTGAGCGCTATCTGAAAACCCGATCCTAATTCGATGTTTTCCGAAAGGGTCTGGAGCCGTTTGATAGAGTCCTCTGTCATTGTTGCAAATGGCGGTGTTAACAAATAGGCAAAAGCCTGGATGTCCGATCTGCCCACCCTGCCTCTGAGTTGATAGAGTTGCGACAAACCGAAATTATCAGCCTGGTTTACAATTATCGTGTTTACATTTGAAATATCAAGACCCGATTCAATGATCATAGTGGAGATAAGACAGGAAAATTCCCCCTTCAAAAAAGATAACATCACCTTTTCCAGGTCCCGCTCTTTCATTTGACCGTGAGCAATTTCAAATACAGCCTCTGGAACGAGTTTTTCAAGTTTTTTCTTGATTTTGGCAATGGTCTGTACCCTGTTGTGTACAAAGTAAATCTGCCCGCCCCTATCCAACTCTTTTGTAATTGCCGCCCGGATAAGGTCATCGTCATACTGGGCGATTTCTGTAATAATCGGCAAGCGGTTTTTGGGCGGAGTGTTGATTACCGACAAATCCCGGACGCCGAGAATCGACATGTGCATTGTCCGGGGGATTGGTGTGGCTGTTAATGTCAAGACATCCACTTCAGTGCGGAGTTTTTTTAACTTTTCTTTACTTGAAACGCCAAATCGTTGCTCTTCGTCGATTATTATCAAGCCGAGATTCTTGAACGATACGTCTTTAGATAGAAGCCTGTGTGTTCCGATAACAATGTCAACCGATCCGTCTGCCAAACCCGCAATAATTACTTTCTGCTCTTTGGGAGTTCGAAACCTCGAAAGCATCTCGATGTTAACCGGATACAGCTTTAAACGTTCGCGGAATGTTTCAAAATGCTGTTGTGCAAGTATTGTCGTAGGAACTAAGATAGCCGTCTGTTTGTTGTCGTTGACCGCCTTAAATGCAACCCGGAGCGCAACTTCTGTTTTCCCAAAGCCGACATCGCCGCATACTAAACGGTCCATCGGTTTGGGGGATTCCATATCTTTCTTCACTTCCCAGCATGCTTTAAGCTGATCCGGTGTCTCTTCGTATTCAAACGATGCTTCCATTTCTCTCTGCCACTGAGTGTCGGCGCCGAATGAATATCCTTTTTGAGATGTCCGTTTTGCATAAAGAGTGATAAGGTCTTTTGCGATGTCTTTAACCGATTTCCTGGTTTTTCGCTTTATTTTTTCCCAGTCCACGCCGCCAAGCTTGCTCAACTCGGGTTTGTAGCCTTCCCTTCCTGTAAATTTTTCAAGATTTGGCAGTTTTTCGAGGTTAAGGTACAATATGTCGTTATCCCTGTACGATATTTTAAGCGCTTCCTGCTCGCTTTGTCCGATCGAAATTTTTTTGAGACCGAGATACTTTCCTATTCCGTGATCCTCATGAACTACATAATCTCCGATTCTCAGCGCAAGATCATCAAATAGCACCTTACGTGCGCCGTACAACTTTTTAGGTTTGACCGTATGTTTTCGGGAAAAAATTTCGTGATCGTTGACCAGCGCGAGTCGTGCCTCAGGGTAAACGAATCCCGCAGACAAAGAACCGGTACGGACAAAGTACGTGGACGACAGAAGGTCATCATCGAGTATGATTTCCTTAAGCCGGTCGCTTTGCCCCTCGTTGTCGCACAATACCGCAACGGTCAAATCAGGGTAGTCGGCATGATAATCGTTAAACACCTTGGAAAACAAATTTAAGCTGCGGTTAAACTGCGGAAGGGTTTTGAAGTCGAAATGGACAACGTGTTTTCCGTTTCCCGCAGTTATATCGCTGCGGATATACGCTGCAGACCTGCTCTCAAAATAATTTTCAATATTTTTAAAAACAACGGCGTCGTCAGGTAATTCGGCAGTATTTTGAAGTTCCTTATCATGTTTCAATCCGTCATAATACTCCTTGAGAGTTCGCTGAGCCTGAACGGGATGATGAAAAAACAGCGTGGCGGAATTTGAAAAATAAGTTAATATCGACGAATCTGCCGATGTAAAATCGGGCATCGTATCTTCCGAAATGTCGATTGTCGGCGGGACTATCACCGCAGATTCTATCGTACGGATAGACCGTTGGTCGTTAATATCGAAAATGCGGATGGACTCTATTGTATTGCCAAAGAATTCCACGCGTACCGGCTCGTAATAATTTGGCGGAAATATGTCTATTATTCCTCCCCTGACCGACATATCGCCAAAATCTTCAACCATGCTCTCTCTTTGGAAGCCTTCTTCCACCAGATATTCAACGAGGAGTTCGAAATCGTTATCCTCCCCTGTTTTTAACGTTATCGAACGGTTCTTAAAAACCTCCGGGCTGACAATATCGTTTAACAACGCACGGACTTCAATTATGTATATCCCGGGGGAACCCGTGCTCAGTTCCTGAAGGCTTTTCAGACGGGCAAGCTTTATATCCGTATTTATCTGTTTTTCCTGAAGATGCAGACCGCGGTATGATGGAAATAAATGTACCTCACTTTCACCGATAACCTCAAGATCACTGCGTAAATGCTCGGAAGATTTTGGGTCGGATGTAATAACGATTATCTGGTCGCTATGGTTGGATGTCAGTCCCGCTATGAACAAAGAAGCGCTCGATTCGCTTAAACCGGTAACGGTAAAATGCTCGCAGGATTTCGCCTTCTCATAACAGTTGGAAAACGATTTCGAGTTGTGTAAGTTTTTTATAAAATTGTCAAAAGCCATTTTTTGCTTAGTAATTCTTGATCAGTGCGCTTAATTTATGCGAATATTACGAAATTCTATAAACCTTAGATTAATTTATATTTTGTTTTTTGACACAGATTATCACAGATCAATAATGATTTACACCGATTAAGTGATTAATTTAAACTTCATTTATCAGTGTCAATCCTTTTAAATCAGTGTCAATCTGCGTCAAATCT
The DNA here is from genome assembly GCA_022562855.1 of Candidatus Zhuqueibacterota bacterium. GTDB lineage: Bacteria > SM23-31 > SM23-31 > SM23-31 > SM23-31 > JADFON01. Next base: position 4,267 of record JADFON010000180.1, read on the forward strand.
TTTGCCTGAATGATATGAAAATACAATCAACCTTAGTTTCTTTGCTGTCTGTTCAAATTGTTTTCACCCCGAGATTCTGAAGGGCTATACGTACAAAACCCTCTGCTTTTGTTAATTCCATAACTGCATTATCCCGTGACATTTTACCAAGAATCATGACAATGGCGGTTTTTACATGCCCGTCTGATTTACGTAAGTACTCATCGGCGGTTTCATATTCCACGCCGGTAACCAGCATAAGAACCCGCTTTGACCTCTCCTTGAGTTTTTCGCTGTTCATTTGCAGATCGATCATCATATTTTTATAAACTTTGCCAAGCCGGATAAACGATGCGGTAGTAAGCATGTTCAAGACCATTTTTTGTGCGGTTCCCGCTTTCATTCTCGTTGATCCCATAATGATTTCCGGTCCCGTCACGGGGCAGATCGAAACATCAGCTTTTGCTTTTAATCCGTTTCTTGGTGTACAGGTTACGAAGATCGTTTTTGCGCCGAGATCCCGGGCATATTTTAATGCGCTTAAAACATACGGTGTTCTCCGGCTTGCTGTCAATGCGCACAGAACGTCGTCTGATTGTAAGCCGCGTGATTTAAGATCTGCCACAGCGCTCTCCTCTTGATCCTCAACGCCCTCTTTTGACCGGACCAGGGCGTCGTTGCCGCCCGCGATAATTCCCTGTACCATTTCATGATCCGAGCCGAAGGTAGGGGGACATTCCGAAGCGTCAAGCACTCCGAGCCGTCCGCTTGTTCCAGCGCCAATGTAAAATAACCTTCCCCCCTTTTGAAATACTTTAACAATCATATTAACCGCTGCCTTGATAGCCCCCAATTCCTTTTTGACAGCCTCGTGAA
>JADFON010000181.1 GCA_022562855.1 Candidatus Zhuqueibacterota bacterium
CCTACAAGCCCGTAAATAATTTTGACACAATTCCTCCTCAGGAAATTCCTAAACTTCTCCTCGAAAGGCGAACCGGTATAGCGCAGGTCGAACTGTGTTTTAACGAAGAACAGGCACAATTGGAAGCGAGCAGATGTCTTCATTGCTGGGTCAATACTATTTTTACGGGAAATGAATCAGCCGGGACAGAATGTATATTATGCGGTGGATGTGAGGATATTTGTCCTGAAAATTGCATTACGATAGTGCCAAAGAGGACAATAGAGAGCAACTCGCAAATACCGGATGAATTGTTCGAAAAGAACTGCGAAAACGATTCTGATTTTTGCCTTATCCCGGAAGACGATAAGCCGGGCGCTCTTATACTTAAAGACGAAACGTGCTGCATAAGGTGCGGGCTTTGCGCAAAGCGATGCCCGGTGGACTGCATCAGTATGGAGGCTCTTTTGTACAAGGAGGCAGGATAATGGAAAACAGGAACGCTCAAAAAGATGACTCTGTTTACGGCCGGCGTCAGTTTTTTGTGGCGATGGGTTCTGGTGCGCTTGCCCTTGCTACAACAGGCGGTTTGGTTTTGACCGGTAATTTTCTTAGACCGAATGTATTATTTGAACCGCCTGCTAAATTCCTGGTGGGGAAACCAAATCAATATCCTCTCGATTCGGTAGTATACCTTGCTAAACCGAAGATTCTGGTCATTAGAGAAAAAGAAGGCTATTTTTATGCGCTTTCCACCGTATGCACCCATCTCGGTTGTATAGTAAATTGGAAAGCCCAGGAAGAGATAATTGCCTGCCCTTGCCATGGAAGCAGATTTAATAAACTTGGCGAGGTGACTGGAGGTCCCGCTCCGAAGCCATTACCCCATTTTGCAATGAACTTAACGGTTGACGGCTATTTAGAAGTGGATAAAAATGTTCTTGTCGACTTGTCCGATGTACTGAAAATATAGGTTGGAGCCGAAATGAAATATTATGATAAAATAATGAAAGGAAGGATAGCGCGGTCAATATTCAGGACCGGTCTTCCAACATCGAACTACCGCAAATCTCTTGTAATATTAAACAACTTATTTCTTCATATACATCCGGTGAAAGTCAAAAAAAGCACTCTCAAATTTACGAGTACTTTTTACCTTGGCGCTTTATCATTCGGACTTTTTATAATATTAGTTGTAACCGGTATATACTTGATGTTTTATTACCATCCTTCCGTTCCGTTAGCCTACCGGGATATGAAAGATCTGGAATTTGCCGTTTCAAACGGGAAATTACTGCGCAATCTCCACCGCTGGTCGGCGCATGCAATGGTCTTAATTGTTTTTCTGCATATGCTGCGTGTATTTTTCCATCGCGCTTTCCGCCCGCCAAAAGAGTTTAACTGGGTTATCGGTGTTTTTCTGTTCGTTTCCACGCTTCTGCTGAGTTATACCGGATACCTTTTACCGTGGGACCAATTGGCATACTGGGCGGTTTCCGTTGGTACAAATATGATGAAAGCCACGCCAATAATCGGAGACGATATCCGGTTTCTTCTCCTTGGGGGTAACGTTATAGGTGAAAATGCCCTTCTCCGTTTCTATGTTCTTCACTGCGTAATACTTCCTCTCGTTATTACAATGTTGATAGGAGTCCACTTCTGGCGGATTCGAAAGGACGGCGGTTTAAGCTCAGGCTCGAAGCAGGTTGCCGACGGGAAAAGGGATATGATTCTTGGAAAAAACCTTGGAGTTTCTACAGAAGAAGTGTTGAATGATAGGGATGCGGAAAAGTAAAAATGGATAATAACAAGAAAATATCGATAGAAGTTTCTGATGATTTAAGAGACACGCCAATACGTGTTGCGTATGTGAAATCTCATTCATCTATTGCAGTTGAACGGCAAAGAGATGAAGAGGTTATGACCTTCCCGCATCTTATTATCCGGGAAGCGCTGCTGTTTCAGTTATTGTTAATAGTAATGGTTATCTGGTCGCTTTTTATCGATGCGCCTCTTGAGGGAATTGCAAATCCTGAGTTTTCGCCAAATCCATCTAAAGCTCCATGGTATTTTTTGGGTCTTCAGGAACTTCTTCATTTCTTTCCGCCCATAGTTGCCGGCGTCCTATTACCCGCATTGGTTATTATAGCGTTAATAGTTATTCCCTATTTTAGTATTAACTGGGACAGATCATCGATGTGGGAAGGAAATATCAGGAAGAAATTTTTTCGATTGAGCATATGTGTGGTATTATTCAATATACCGTTTGTCATTTATAAAGCCGCGCCTCTTTATGTGTGCAGTATAATCATCTACAGTTTTATGATCTTACCATTAGTGTTTCGAGGTAAGAACGGTTTTATGAGGAGAATTTCAAGATTAGGGCTTGCCGACTGGATTATGTCCTGGTTTTTATTGGTTACCACGGTTCTGATACTTATCGGTGTTTTTTTCCGTGGACCGGAATGGCGTTGGATTTGGCCCTGGATTGACGGTATATATTAATAAGGATTGGTACTATGAGAGACCTGACAAAGCCGTTTGGAATAATTAGCGTTCTGTTTTTTATAATTATGGCTATCTCGCCGGTAAAGGAACATTACCGCGAGTGGAGAATATATCCACGAGAGTATAATGAATATATCAAAGACCTGCCCCAGCGTATTACACCGGTCCAGGAAACTGTGAAACAAGTCTGGGTGCCGGAGCTCGATGTAGTAGACCGGTGCACGACCTGTCATCTCGGTTTGACGAATGCAGCTTTTCGGGATGCTCCCCAGCCTTTTAAATCGCACCCGGAAATGTATCATCAACCGGAGCGTTTTGGCTGCACTCCATGTCACCAGGGGCAGGGGTTGGCTACGAATGTAGAATCCTCATTCGGATTTAGCAAGGATTGGGAATACCCGATGTTCTCGTCTCCGTTTGTCGAATCGTCTTGCGGCACCTGCCACAATGAGGATAGCGTTTCACATGCTCCACTATTAAACAGGGGAAAGGAGTTGCTCGCAGAGTACAATTGCGCAGGATGCCACAACATTACCGGGATTGACAGGGGTTTTATTCCGTCACTCGACGGAATAGGGAATAAAGTATCGAAGGAATGGCTCAAAAGGTGGCTGACAAATCCTTCGAGTGTGTCACAGAATACGGTAATGCCGGATTTTCTCCTTTCTGAAGAAGAGGTGGAATTACTGTCGGATTTTCTTATGACATTTACTGAGACAACTGATGGGTCGGAGTTGGATCCTCTCCCTGAAGTTCTGAAGAGCGAAATCCCGGAATCGCTATTTGATGAAGGCGAGACACTTTTCAGGAACGCACGGTGTATAAGTTGTCACAGTATCAACTCTAAGGGAGGGACAATCGCGGTCGAATTGGGAACGGTTGCTTCAAAAGCGTCAAAACATTGGATATACAATTTTATCAAAAATCCGAGTAAGTTGCAGCCGGGGATTACGATGCCTCAGTATGGCTTTTCCGAAGAGGAAATCCAGGCAGTGACGGCATATATCAGTGAAGAATTTATCGATTGGGATTTGTCCGAAGAAGAGGAAAGCACGGAATACCAAACAGATCCGAATTTTTTCGAAAAAGGTCTTAAAATTTATCGGACATATAATTGCGGCGGGTGTCATTCACTCAGCGGTTATCCGGTTGTAGAGAACTTTGGTCCCGATCTTTCTGACCTGCGGAATAAACCTCATTACCAACTCGAATTTGGTCAAAAGGATATCCCTCATACAAAGGAGCAATATATTATCGGGAAATTGAAAGACCCCAGGGGATTTTTGGAAAACTCCTTAATGCCTCAGTTTCAGTTCGACGAAACTGAAGTGTTGACGATTACAACTGCCTTGTTTAGTCTGCAAAACAAAGAGATTCCTGCGAAATATACTGTTAAAAAAGAGGTCGTTCCTTCGATTGAAGTACAGGGAGAATTTGGTAAAATAGTGGAAAAATATCAGTGTCTTACCTGTCATGTTATTTTTGACAAGGGTGGTACTGTTGCGCCTGACCTTACGAAATCGGGAAGCAAACTTCAGGGGAAATGGATAAAAGAATATTTTAAACTCCCTTATACCGTTCGCCCAATATTGACCGAACGAATGCCCAATCTGTTCATGTCGAATGAAGAAATCGAAATAGCCCCAAACTTCATTACCGGAGTTTTCCGCGATGACGAACTGGAGCCGGAAATCGAATTTCTTTTTTCTGACGAACTGATAACCAAAGGGAAAGACCTGTACAATAATACGTATGGCTGTCAATCATGCCATCAGCTTCAGGGTCAGGGTGGATATGTAGGACCTCCTCTTGATGACCTGTCGAAAAGGCTCAAACCCGGATGGGTCTTTAAAAGACTCAAGGATCCGCAAAAATACGACCCGGATATTCCGGAACCGAATTTCAATTTGACCGATGAAGAAGCCCTGGCATTGACTGCATTCATACTTGGTCAAGGAAATAAAAATGAAAAATAAATCAAAAGCATTGTTTGGGCTGATAATTATTCTGATCCTGGTATATCCGGCGGCAGCAATCATTGAAAATGTTTTGAGTGAGACGCAGGAACCGGGTGATGTCGCCGCCGTCTCTGAATCCGGTTCGGAGGTTCAATCAATTTCTATGCAGTACACGCTTAGAGTCGGACGGGAAATATATATGGATTATTGCAGTGTATGCCATGGTGAATCAGGAGACGGCTTGGGTTTTAATGCATATACCCTTGAGACAAAACCCCGTAATTTTTCCGATGCGGAATACATGAACGAGTTGTCAGACGCCCGGTTATCAGAGACGATCAGCGAAGGGGGAAGGGGTGTAAATAAATCGGTACTGATGCCAGTCTGGGGCAACACGTTGAGTCCGCTGGAAATAACTTACCTCGTGGGATATATCAGGCAATTTTCCCGGAAAACGGAAGCGGAATAACTTATCTGATCAGGTTTGTTTATCCGCAATAGTTTTAACCGTAATCGAGATAATATTATTATTCTCCGGCCCAATTTGCATAAGAGTTCTATCAATAACGAAGCATACAAACCACCACCGCCTGAATCTGCCTCATCAACTCTTTCAGCATCTCCTGCCAGGAAAAAACATTAAAGCGTTTACGAATCTGTTGTTAACAAAATACT
>JADFON010000182.1 GCA_022562855.1 Candidatus Zhuqueibacterota bacterium
ATTATTGTTACCTATTAAGATTGAAATTTCAAATAAGATTAATATACTAAATTTATTGAGAAAAAAACCAATGCCGGAATCGGTAATTTTTGAATTAAGCAGAAAAGGGCGGAAAGGTTACACACTTGACGAATTGGATGTGCCCGAAACACCAATTGAAGAAGTGATTTCTAACGCGTTTCTCAGGGATGATTCTGCACAATTACCTGAAGTCAGTGAAAATGAAGTTGTACGTCATTTTGTAAAATTGTCGCAGATGAATTTTCATATAGATAAAGGTTTTTATCCGTTAGGTTCCTGTACAATGAAATACAACCCGAAGATAAACGAGGAAACTGCGTCGCTGCCGGGTATGGCTAATGTGCACCCTTACCAGCCCGAATCGACAGTGCAGGGATGTTTACAAGTATTATGGGAAATCGAACGGATTCTCTGTGATGTTACCGGGTTAAAAGCCGTCACAACCCAGCCGGCTGCAGGCTCACACGGAGAGCTCGCCGGAATAATGTTCATGAGAAAATACCATGAAAGGAATAAATCGGAACGTAAAACGATCCTCATCCCCGATTCCGCACATGGAACAAACCCGTCAAGCGTTACTATAGGCGGTTATTCGACGGTTGAAATTAAGTCGAATGACAGGGGAATAATCGATCTGAAAGATTTCAAATCGAAACTAACGGATGAAGTGGCGGGATTAATGGTCACAAATCCGAATACACTCGGATTTTTTGAAAAGGATATCAAGAAAATTGCAGACGCTCTTCATGACAATGGGGCGCTTTTGTATATGGATGGTGCAAACCTGAATGCGCTTCTGGGTTTTGTAAAACCCGGCGACCTGGGCGTGGACATCCTGCATATCAATCTTCATAAGACGTTTTCCACTCCCCATGGAGGCGGTGGTCCGGGAGCCGGACCTGTGGCTGTTTCAGAGCGGCTTGTCGATTTTCTTCCTGTGCCTCGTGTAGTAAAATCCGGTGATAATTTTTCTCTCGATTATGACAGACCCGATTCTATCGGGCAGCTTCACGGATTTTACGGTAACTTCGGAATATTGGTACGTGCCTTAACATATATGACAATGCTTGGCAAGAAGGGAATGCGGAGGGTCAGCGAGAATGCAATACTGAACGCAAATTATCTTCTTTCTTTGGTCAAGGACAATTACGAACATCCGTACGGTTCGCCGGTTATGCATGAATTCGTTCTTTCCACAGTCAGGCAAAAGGAAAAAGGCATAAAAACCCTCGATATCGCAAAACGCCTGTTAGATTTTGGTTTTCATGCCCCGACGACATATTTCCCGCTTATTGTAAAAGAAGCGCTCATGATCGAGCCGACTGAAACAGAAACGAAAGAGACTCTCGAAGCATTCGCAGATGCACTGAACCAGATTGCGGAAGAAGTCAACAACGACCCGGACCTGCTTAGAAATGCGCCGGTGAATACACCGGTATCGAGGCTCGATGAGGTAAAAGCATCCAAAGAAATTGATGTTAGGTACTCATTTTGATTGAAATAATAATAAAACAGAAAATTTCATATAAAACTCAGGCATATTAAAAGGAGAAGAAATTGTTAAATCAGGAATTATTGGATATTCTTGCCTGCCCGAAATGCAAAAGTGAGCAGACCGTGAAGGATGCAGATGGTAATGAGGAAACAAAACAAGTCGACCTCGAATACGACCGGGAAAATAATCTGCTGATCTGTAATATTTGCCGTCTGAAGTACCGGATTGAAGACGATATTCCTATCATGCTTATCGATGAAGCGGAATCTTTTTGATCTCTGCCAGATTCTCCGGTTTTATAGAGCCGATTCCAAAAAATAACCCGGCATGAGTCTCACTCAATACCGGGTTAAAATTCGATTTCGTTGGTAACAGGAAATCAGATTTCCATCAATATCGTTCCCTTGTATTGCTTATTCTCTCCGTCTTCGATATAGGCAATCTGAGGTTCCGACCCTTTTCTACCGCGAATGCTTGCGCAGCCTAATTCGCCTTCCATGTTGAGCGCAACAAATTTATCGCTAAAATTAACTTTGCCGCCGTAATTGTCGATAATCCGCTGGCAAATTGCTTCGCAGGCTTCCTGCGGGCTCATACCCTGTCTCATAAATTCGACAACCATAAACGAACCACACGTCTTGATGACCTCTTCGCCTCGCCCGGTTGCGCCTGCAGCGCCCACATTATTGTCGCCGTATAGACCGGCGCCGATTATCGGCGAGTCGCCGAGTCTTCCCGGGATTTTATAAGAAAGCCCGCTTGTTGTCGTGATACCTGCGATATCGCCATTCGTGTCAACAGACAAGCAATTCACTGTACCATGAATTCTGCCGTCCGGTGCAATGTCAGCCTCATCATACATTTCATAGAAATTGTCTTCGTTATCACCGCCGATGTCTTTTTTCTTCGGAGGAAACCGGTCGTCTTTATCGCTGAGGTTTTCTTTCCAAGACAGCCAACGTTTTCGGGACGATTCGGTAAGTAAATTTTCCTCTTTGTAACCGTGCATCTTTGCAAAATTGAGAGCGCCGACACCGACCAGCATAATATGATCGGTTCTTTCCATGACAAGCCTGGCAATGGAGGATGGTGTTTTGATGTTTTCAAGTGCACCGACTGCACCGAATTCGTAGTTTTTCGCGTCAAAAATTGTGGCATCCAATTGCACTACGCCGGCTTCATTGGGAAGACCGCCATAACCGACACTGGAGTCATTTGGATCGACCTCGATGGTATTTGCGCATTTTTCGACTGCGTCCAGGGCTAAACCACCTCCGGTAAGGATTGACCACGCCGCTTGATTACCCCGTTCGCCAAGTTCATTTCTTCCGCCCGGTCTCCCGCCATGACTGTTCATAATGATTGGTCTGATTCTTATCTTTCTTTTTGTATTCTTGCCAATTGCCGCACCCGATCCGGTCAAAACAGTCAGACCTATCCCCGCGGCGCCGCTTGTTTTCAAAAAGTTTCTTCTCGTTATTTTAGAACTCATTTGCTCCTCCTGAGATTTTATGACAGTAAAGCATTAAATTTTTCGAAGGTTATTTCTTAATTAAATACCGTGAATAATCTGTGCCTTTCTTTTTCATCATTTCTTCAATTTCCTCGACCGTTCTTGGGGCATTTTTCGAAGTATGAATATATCCGGTTTCCGTAATAAGAAAATCGTCTTCTATTCTAACACCCAATCCTTCTTCCCGGATGTATATTCCCGGCTCAATCGAAAAATGCATTCCCGGTTCAAGCGTCCCAAGACCGCCTACATCGTGGACCTGGAGACCAATATTATGACCCAAACCGTGAAAATAATAATTCCGAAGTTCAGAACGGTCTTTTATCAATCCGATTCTTTGCAAGCCTTCGATCAGGACTTCGTTTGCCGCAGCATTGACATCACTCCAGGATACACCGGGTCTGAGAACATCCATCCCGGCTTGCTGCGCAGCAAGAACTATGTTATAAACGTCCTTTTGACGGTCTGTGAATTTACCGTTCACCGGTATCGTCCGGGTAACGTCTGCCGTATACATACCGTATTCCGCTCCTATGTCGACAACTACGAGGTCTCCATCTTCCATTGTTCTGCTATTATCACTCCAGTGCAGAATAACAGAATTTGGTCCCGATCCGACAATTGAATTAAAACCTACACGCTGTGAACCGTTAATTGCAAAAACATGCTCAATTATCGATTGAAGCTGATACTCCGCCATTCCCGGTTTTATTGAACGCATTGCTTCTTTGTGTCCCTCTGCCGTTATGTCGATCGCCATGCGGAGATATTCGGTTTCTATTTCGGATTTTATCCGTCTCAAAGGGTAAAGAAGATTATTCGGGCTGCGGATCTCAAAACTTCCTCCTTTTTCACGCGCCTTTTTGAATAGGTCCTCATCATCAGATAATGGCGTGTGCAGACCCTGTGACCTTTCGTAATCCATATAGAATATGGAAATTCTTGATGTTAAAGAATTTTCGTATTCAGATTGGAATTCGCCGATGGGCAAAACATTATCAAAACGAAGTTTCGATTTTGCTTCCTCCAATCCAAGCGACTGCGGGTCCCAATCCGATCTTGCTGGGTTACGCGGGGTTATAAAAAGGGTTGTTGTTCTTTGAACAATCTCTCCTTCTCGCGTGCGGAAGGTTCGCGCCCTCATAATAAGCGCTGAATTTGGTTCGTTCAGACCAGTGAGGTAGTAAAAATTATTATCCTGCCTGTATTGCTCAAACTCACCGGCAGGCGGATTGCTTCTCATTACAAAGACGCTGTTTGGCTCCATGTTATCGAGTACAATTTGTCTTCTCTCCTGAAATTCGTCCGGTGTCTGCGCAAATGATGGAGCAGACAAAAGAAATAATATAGAAACTAAGCATAAAACCTTACAGAAATAACGGTTATTCACCTTGATACCTCCTGATGAAAATAGACGGTTTAAGAGTTATTTGATAGGTATTAGTAATACAAAATGATGAAAGATATATTTAAGAAAATGTGATAGTAGAGATTTTTATCTTATATATAGAAAGCAAATCGGATGAGTTACGGTATAAAGCTGAATATACAAAACAGCTATTGACAAGTCAAGTCAATACTATCAGGACTTGTTATGCTACGCGACTTTTAGCTACAGAAAAACTTTGCATTTTCTTTGATAATTATCTATATTTGACGTTGGATATTTTTTGTAAATAATCCGGTTTAAAGTAATTTTGCGGTATTGTATTGTCAAAGCCGGATTTTTGTGCTGTCTGTTTTCCGAAGTTAGTCTGATAATTTCTGTAAAGTTTGACTCGTTGTGATTTTGTCAAATTACCTTCACTGTATTAGAAGCTCATTAATTGGATTCAGTGAAAAATGAAAGTCCTAAAATTATATTGTTTGGAGGTCTATAGTGAAGTGTGCAATATGCGGTGAATTTAATGAGCAGGATAATTTTACCTGTCCGGAGTGTAATCGCGACAATCTCTGCGGTTCACATTACAATTTTGATTTCCTTGTTTGTACGGAGTGCGCAGATAAGAAAGAACCAGTCGTAGCCGCACCGGCGCCGAAGAAAGAAGTTGGAGAAGCGGGAAAAGGCGGAGAGAGCGCTGTT
>JADFON010000183.1 GCA_022562855.1 Candidatus Zhuqueibacterota bacterium
TGGTTTCAAAGAATTCTATCAGTCATTTATTTTTCCTTTAACAGACACGCTTACTTCTTTTTCTTCAGATAAGGCACACCGTTAACCATCCAATCCGGCGCCGGTTCGCCTTTAAGATGGTGGTCGAAAAACTGGTTCACCCGGCGTGTATAATCTTTTTGATTTTCGATCTTTCTAAGGCTGTGCAATTCTCCGGGGTAAGACAGAAAAATCACCGGTTTATTGTTAAAGCGGAGCGCATTATAGAATTCCAGACCCTGGTTATATTCAACGGTCGGGTCGTCAACCCCGTGCAAATATAACAGCGGCGTGTCCATTGTCCTGACCCATGTTATCGGCGATTGCTCCCTGTACAGTCCGGGATCGTCATAGGGATTTGTGCCATATCTTCCCTGCCCGTATATATCATACCTGTGATTGTTTTGACCGCTGCCCGTAAATATTATATTGAACTCTCCGAGGAGATTGATCGGCGCTGCTCCGGATGCGATAGCGGCAAACATTGTTGATCTTGTCGCGATATAAGAAGAGCCGCCGCCACTGTAACTGTGTCCATGCAGACCTATGCGTTCAGGGTCGGCATATCCCATCTCTATAACCTTTTTCACAGCCGCCTCCACACATTCAAGCATGTCTGAATGTGACGTGCGTGTCCTGAAATGAATATCGGGCTGCATCACGAGATAGCCATTACTCACAAAACGGGCAAATTGTGGTGATGATGCGTATCGCGGCGCGGTATAACGATGGAGATTTTGAGAGTTTTTCTCATAGAAATTAACAAGCATTGGCAGACGCTGTCCCTCGATATAATCATCGGGAATTCCAAGTGTCCCCTGCAGCCGTACGCCATCTTTGTTTGTGAAATCGAAAAGTATTCTGCGCCCCCAAACAAATTCCGACTGGTGGGGATTAGCATCGGTCATTCGTTCCGGGTAAGAAAACCGGGAATCGCTCACATAATAATCCGGGAAATCTGTAAACATTCCGATAGTGTACAAATATTTATCCGCATTCTTCGCTTTTCGCACAGTACCGAACCGTTTGTCGTCATAAATCAGCTTCTCCATCCTTCCATCTTTTAATTCATAATAGCCTGCTTTTTTTGTCCATTGTCCGTACGCCGATAGAAGGACCGGTTTCGATAAATCGACAAACCGTTCCTCCGTGTCCAACCTGACGTATCTGAACCGGATTTCTTCTTTGGCTCCCAATCCTCCGGTCAGGTTTGTCGCTTTACTACCGTCAAGTGGCTGCAGCCAGAGATCGTATCTATGATTCAATATGACCGCTTTACCGTCCTTTGTCCAGCCCGAAACCCCGTATGGAGGTTTCGTACCTACCCTGTCATATTCAGCATTTACAAATTTCACCGGGGTGGATTTTGTCAGATTGGTTTTCTCATCCGTTTCCCGGTTGTACAGCCAGACATTCTTGTCGTGCCAATATAGAAAATTTTTACTGTCGGGCGATATCCCCAGTGTTCTTCCTTGTTCCTTCAGGAAAAGAGTACGTTCACCGGTTAAAGTGTTTACCCGGTAAAAATCTGCCCTGGCTTCTTTCCAGTCCGAGACATACTCCCTGTTATCCCTTCCGACGCCCCATTCGCCGTCCCTTGATAAAGTAACCGTCCGCATCGATTCGCCCGTAAGCCTGATAAATCTTTTATTTGTCAGATTGTAGACAGACTTGTAGGTAAAATTCCGGTCGGCGTTTGCACGCGCTTTTTGCACAGTCTGGATGCGGTCGTCTTTCCAGTGGAATATATCGACCGTAGAAACCGGTTCGGCATCATCGTCTTTTTCCGGTTCATCTTCCTGCTTTTTTATCCCAAAAAATACCCTTGAGAGGTCCTTACTCCATGAAAGAGTTCCCTTTTCGCTGATGATAATATTCTCCGGAAATCCTTCGATTGAAGAGGGATCGAATTCGTTAACCGCAGGCTCCCCGCTTTCCAACCCGGTAAAGGCAAGCAATACATTGTCTTTGTGCACTTTTTTCTTATCTTTTGTCCCTTTCAGGACTGCGATTACAAATCCTTCCTCATCCCACGTCATCTGCGCATAGTCGGCTTTACCGCTGTCGACCGGTCTTCGTGCCCCGCTGCCCAGATACATAATTGATATTCCGTTTCCGTCTTTATCCGCTGCGTCCGTCGTATACGCCATCATGGTACCCGGTTTATTAAAACTAAAGCTGCCCACATTCCCAATTAGGTCGTCGTACCCTCTTTCCAGATTTCGCATAATGAGGTCTGTGCCGTTATGCTTTGCGTCACTGTCGGACTTGGCTTTTTTTACCGCTAAATACATTGATCCTTTCGAAAATCTGAACGAAGAAGTATTGTCGTAAGTTATTTTTTCACCCGTTTCAAGGTTCATCAATTGCGTTTTTTGGGTAACGGGTTTCTTGTCCTTTCGCAGTTTCTCGGCTTCCTTAAAAGGCAGGGTTACCCTGTATGAGACCCATTTTGAGTCGTCGGAGAATGAAGGATTTGAGCCGCTGGGGATTTCATACTCCTTAACAGTCGAGAGGCTTTTCACATACAACGTGTCATCCATAGTACGGGTCCGGTACGAAAAAGTGATCCAGTTGCCATCGTCGGATAGAACGGTAGAACCAATTGTCCTCCACCTCGCATAATCATCGAAGGACAGGGCTTTTTTGCCGCCGTTTACCTGCGCAAAAACATGAGATGCAGTAAGTATAACCGCGATGCAGAATATCAAGGGAAGATATCGACGAATACTCTTCATTATTTTCCTCCGTAAAGTAATGGGGTTCGGTTTCATCTAACACATCCCGAACATTTAGAATGGGACAGAAAATCAAAACAACTCGTTTTATTGTTTTTTCTCATTATGCAAAGTTATTCTTATCCACCGGGAGGGTATCTCTCCTTCTCTTTCGAAGAGAAGGGGCAGGGGGATGAGTTCAATACTTTCTTCCAAAAAAACCGCAGCGGCAATCTATTAGCCCCTGCGGTTTTTTTATATTTTTTCATTCAAGGTAATATGCCGCTCAATTATCATTTTTTCTTCTTAAGAAATGGGACGCCGTTTACCATCCAGTCCGGAGCGGGTTTATCCTTCAGATAGTGGTCGAGAAATGCCATCATACGAATCTGGTAATCCTTTTGGTTTTCATATCGCCTCAGACCGTGTGCCTCACCGGGATATGATAAAAGAATGACATTTTTCCCGTTAAAACGAAGCGCGTTATAAAACTCTACCGCCTGCAGCCATTCCACAGAACCGTCCGCAGTGCCATGCAGTATCATCAGCGGAGTATTCATGCTTCTCACATGATAGATTGCCGACTCATTCTGGTACAACTTCAGGTCGTCATATGGATTGGTCCCGAACCTGCCCTGACCGTAAATGTCATAACGGTGCTGGCTGGTGCCGCTTGTTTTCCACAATTGATTAAAATCACTAACAAGGTTTGTCGCTCCCGCCCCATAAACGATTGCAGCGAACATATTCGACCTCGTTGAGATATATGCCGAACCCTGACCGCTGAAACTGTGCCCGTGCAGACTTATTCTATCCGGGTCGGCATACCCCATCTCGATCACTTTTTTCACTGCCGCTTCAACACAGTCCAGCATATCCGAATGGGTAGTAACCGTATTAAAGTAAATGTCCGGCTGCATAACTAAGTATCCGTTGCTCACCAAACCGGCAAAATTCGGAGAACCTGCGATACGCGGCGTTGTGTACCGGTTCAGGTTTTGAGAATTTTTCTCATAGAAATTTACATGCATTGGCAATTTCTCACCTTCGACATAGGTATCCGGGATTGCAAGAGTACCCTGGAGTTTCACCCCTTTTTTATTTTTGAACTCAAATAATATCCGGCGTCCCCAATTGAATTCAGACTGCTGAGGATTGGCGTCGGTGACCTTTATTGGATTCGTAAACTTGGTGTCGCTTACATAATAATCAGGAAAATCTCTAAAAGTTTGTATGGTATACAAAATCTTATCCGCATTCTTTGCCTTGATTGGTCTGCCAAATCTTTTATCATCGTAGACGAGATTTTCCGTTTTTCCGTCTTTCAACACCGAATAACCCGCCTTCTTCGTCATTTGTCCTAATGTTGAAAACATCATCGGTTTCGATGTGTCGATAAAGTCATTCGTGCCGCCTCTGCCTCTACCGCCTCTGCCGCCGCCGCCGCCGCCTGGGCGAGGTTCTATGTTCACATACCGGAATACGATTTTGTCTTTTTCTCCGAGTCCGTTTGTCAGGGGCGTAGCCTTACCGCCGTCCAATGGCTGTAAAAACAGGTCGTATTTGTGGGTAAGAATGACATGTTTACCATCTTTTGTCCAGCCTGTTACACCATAGGGAGGTACTTCTCCCGGACGGTCGAATTCTTTGTTCCTGAAATCGGCGGGACCATTTTTCGTTAGATTGGTATTTTCGCCTGTTTCAATGTCATACAACCAAACATTTTTGTCTTTCCAATACAGGTAGCGCTTGCTGTCCGGTGAAAGACCCAGCGTTCGTCCCATTTCTTTGAACATAGGTGTCCGTTCACCGGTAGAAGTGTTTACCCTGTAATAGTCGGCGCGGCGTTCTTCCCAATCCGATATATAATCCCGGTCGTCCTGCCCGACTCCCCATTTTCCGTCTTTTGTCAGCGCAATAGTACGCATGCGCGTGTCTGTCAGCTCGATAAACCTGTTGTTATTGAGACTATAAGCAGACCGGTAGCTAAAATTCTTGTCCCTGGTTGCCTGTACCATCTGTACCGACTGTATCCTGTCGTCCGCCTAATGCCAAATATCGACGTCCGCAACCTTTTTTCCGTTCTTTTTCTTTCCAGCATTAATTGAATCCAGTAAGGGTTGCGGTTTGTCTGGACTCTGGCTCTGGCCGCTCTCTTCGCCCACATCTGGCGCCCCGGCATAAACTTCTTTACCATCCGAGTTTGGGTCTTTCGCTTCCATTCCTTCCGGGATTGGATCCTCCACTTCCATGCTTTTCCAGCCCAACTTTTCACAATAGGCAATGGTATCCTTCCTATCGTTTGTTTCAACCATCACGCCACTTGGCTTTTCCCAATGGATCATCATTGTAAAAATCTCCTA
>JADFON010000184.1 GCA_022562855.1 Candidatus Zhuqueibacterota bacterium
ACCTCGATGTTTGCAGAAAATGCAAGACGGTCGATTGTTTTCGCGGGAATGGATCGGGCTATGCGTGTCCAACCGGGATGAATCTGAAAACCATGAATACCAACACCTATTGCATCATGTGCGCCGAATGTTTTCGAACCTGCAAATATGATAACGTTGCGCTCAATATCCGCCCGTTTTCTCATGATCTGATGACAAACCCGAAACCGAGATTGGATGAAGCTTTTTTTGCGCTTACGTTATTCGCCCTTACCGCATTTCACGGTTTGACGATGACGCCGGTCTGGCGTTTGATGACCGGTACGGTCAAAGATATAACGGGCGCAGGTGAGATAACCGCCTTCTCCATAGCTATGGCGGTGTGTATCGTGATTCCGGTACTGGTGTTTTACCTTTTTTCCCGGGTCTCCTATTTCATGGCGGGGTCATCCGGTGCAAATTTCCGCAGCATGTTTATAAAGTATTCCTACAGTGTCATACCCATAGCGTTGTTCTACCATGTAGCTCATAACTTTGAGCATTTCGTTGTCGAAAGTCAAAAACTCATCGTATTGATATCCGACCCGTTTGGCTTCGGCTGGAATATTTTCGGTACGGCGGATGTTCAGACAGCCTCTCTGTTCCCGGTCGGAACAATATGGTTTACGCAGGTATTCATGATCGTTATCGGGCACGTATTCGGAATATACATCTCACACCGCTATTCGTACCAAATGTTCAAAGACCGGAAATCGGCAATAAAAAGCCAAATCCCGATGATCGTAATGATGATCCTCTTTTCCATACTGAGCCTCTGGCTCATCGCCCAACCCATGGAAATGCGCACCGCAATGTAAAGTGAATAATAAATCACGTTTTGCTTTCCACCCTAACTTATACTATCCCACAGAAATATGTTAAATTTTGGAAATTTATGCGTTAATTACACCCCCAAACAAGTTTGAGGGTGCCACACATGCACTTTATGTCATTGTCCCGTCAGGGATGGCTCACGCCACGAGGAGCGAAGCGACGTGGCAATCTCCCTCTCGATTTGATTTCCCTAACCCCTCTTCTCTTCTCAAGCATGTCCTGCACCGAATTTAATTCAGGGTATCTCAGGAAGAAAGGGCAGGCGATGAGTTTCCTCAATCATCAGAACAAAATATTTCAATAATGTTTTGGTTAATAATAATTGATTTTTTACTTTTATGTCTGCGTTATAATTTATATTGTAAGGTCAGCCCTTATGAGCATATTTGCCGGTCATACAATTCATCGATAAACAAGAGGTATAAAATGAAACGCAAATTTGTCAAAAAAGCATTTTTTTTCTCATTAATTTTTCTTGTTTCAAATTGCGGCGGAAGCGGGTCGGACGTAAGTGAGTCGTTCCCTCCGCTCGATACAGCACAGATCGAAGCAATTACCGGGATACGCGGAACGGAAAACAATGGGGAATATAAGATCGCCGTTGCGCAGAATGATCTGAACGTTTCCGTCGACGGTTTCAGGATAATCCCCCCGATGGGTTTAACCTCATGGGCAGGATTTACACCCGCGCCGGAGGGGGCGATGGTCATGGGCGACTTGGTCGTTCTTGAAGATGAAATCGGACCGGTACAGGAAGTATTTATAAACAACGGCATGACCGTTACAGCGATTCATAATCATTTTATCCGGGACAACCCCAAAGTGATGTTTATGCATTTTCACGGTATAGACCGGACCGAAAATCTCGCAAGTACCGTTAAAATGGGACTGGATAAAGTCCGCGAACTGCGCGCGGCAAAGGGTCTGACAGGAGAGCCTTCCACGGTTGAAACCACCTTTGATACCGATAAAATAAGCGCAATTCTCGGTCATTCGGGAGCGCTGAACGCCGGTGTTTACAAAATCACTGTCGGCAGACCGGATGTTTCTCTCACCGACCATGACATACCGGTCAGCACATTTATGGGATTCAACACATGGATGGCATTCCAGGGTTCGCCGCAAAACGCTGCGGTTGCCGGCGATTTTACCATGCTCGAGCACGAAGTAGCGCCGGTTATACAGGCGCTGGTTTCAAACGGCATTGAAGTGGTTGCCGTGCACAATCACATGACCACCGAATCCCCGCGGATCTTTTTCCTCCATTTCTGGGGTGTGGGACCGGCAGAGGATCTGGCGTACGGTCTCAAAGCGGGGCTGGACCAAATTGGAAACTAACAGGTAATTGTATTAATGTTCCATAATCATAAGAAAACCGTATTACTGTCATTGCGAGGAGTCCCGAGAATTCGGGACGACGTGGCAATCTCCTCCTTTATAAAAAACTTTATTATATAGGAGCACAACAATGATAAGACATATATCGAGCATATAAGAATTCTTACTCGATATTTGAATATTTTTAACGGGTAACTTTGACAAGGAGACGGACTAATGTCCTTTAAAAATATATTCATATCTATATTTATCGGTACTTCGCTCATAATTTCCGCACTGATCATAAATTCGAAAAGACCCGAGGTTGAAACTTCTCGGCCCACACCGGATTATGTCCGTGCATCAGGGAGGTGCGCGCAATGTCACCGGCAGGAAACATCCGCAATCGTGCACCAGTTTGAGCAAAGTACACATGCGGCAGAGGGTGTCAACTGTCTCGATTGCCACAAACCGCTTGAGGGTCAGACGCAGAACGACCATCGCGGTTTCTTAATTACGTCGACGGTAACATCGAAAAATTGCACACAATGCCACCAGACGCAATATGACCAGTTTATTCGAAGCCGTCATGCCGCTCCTGCATGGGCTGCGGTTCGCGGAAGTCAGGATTTCACCGACGAACAGATAGACTTCGCCGAAACGTATCATAAAGGCGCCGTTGACCGTCCGGCAAATGCACTTGCTTTATTACAGGGCTCCAGTTCAATCGAATCCGGTTGTCTGGCTTGTCACAGTATCGGAAAACCCAATGACGACGACTCCATCGGAGATTGTACCGCTTGCCACGCACGTCATTCAACGTCGATCTCCCTTGCGCGTGAGCCTGCAACGTGCGGGCAGTGCCATATGGGTCCCGACCATGCACAATTAGAGATATACAACGAATCGAAACACGGTGTACTGTTCAATGCGCAAAGGCAATTTATGAACCTGAATGCGCCGCCGAAAACCCTTAGCACCGCCGATATGCCGATTCCGACTTGTGCAACGTGCCATATGAGCGGTCTTGAGGGTCTGAAATTCACTCACGATGTAACCGAAAGGCTTTCCTACTGGCTGTTTGCGCCTGTTTCGGAGAAACGTCCCGGTTATGAGCGGGGAAAAAATGAAATGAAGGAAGTCTGCCTGAAGTGCCATGCAAAACCGCATGTCGACGAGTTTTATACAAAAGCCGAAGCTGTGGTTCTTTCAACGAATGAAAAGGTAAAAGAAGCACAGAATCTAATGGCGGAGTTAAGGAGTGAAGGTCTCCTTACGCCCGAACCGTTCGACGAACACATCGAGTTTCTCTTCTTCGATTTCTGGCACTATTTCGGTCGCACCGCGAAACACGGCGCCTACATGGGAGGAGCCGATTTTGTGCAATGGCACGGAAATTACGAATTGCTTTTGATGATGACCCAAATGAAAGAAATCGCAGAGCAGCTTCGAAAGAGACAATGATGGAATTGAACCTCGATTGGTACCGGGACCGGGTTTTGCTCATTGAACTTTTTGTTCTTTCAAACATGGCGTTTCTCGGTTTCGATATATACATTGCCCACTCTGCGAATATCCATTCGCGATGGACAGAGTGGATACCGATTTTCTTCTCATTCATTGCAACTATCGCGCTGGTGTATAAATTCTCTTTCAAGGATTCGGGTTTGAATCCTATCCGGCATACAACAGGAATGGTCGTGGGATGGCTTTCAATAGTAGTTGGGATAACGGGGATGGTTCTTCACCTGCAGAGTCAGTTGTTCCAGGAATTCTCTATCAAAAGTCTCGTGTATACCGCCCCGTTCGTCGCGCCGCTCTCGTTCACGGGTGTCGGTCTGCTCCTGCTTATGAACAGAATGGTAAAACCCGGTTCTTATGAATGGAGCAAATGGGTAATTTTCCTATCTCTCGGCGGATTTTTTGGAAATTTTATTCTTGCCCTGTGCGACCATGCCCAAAACGGGTTCTTTTCAATATCAGAGTGGATCCC
Source organism: Candidatus Zhuqueibacterota bacterium (assembly GCA_022562855.1). Classification (GTDB taxonomy): domain Bacteria; phylum SM23-31; class SM23-31; order SM23-31; family SM23-31; genus JADFON01. The sequence goes on from JADFON010000184.1 coordinate 4,163, forward strand.
GGTTTTCGGAAGCGCCATTGCGGTCGGTTTTCTGACGGTAACGTTATTTGAAAATACCACTATTTCTTTTCTGAAAATCTGTAAGTATATTATGCTCATTCAGATCGTTATCGGGTGTCTCGGTTTGTATTTTCATCTTACCGCAGATCAATTTGAAATCACGAGAAGTATAATGGACAGCCTTACTTATGGACCGCCGGTCTTTGCGCCGCTTCTTCTCCCGAATCTTGCCCTCTTAGCGTTAATCGGCTGCTGGGATTACACGATGAAGCTCGGCAATGAACAAACTCAGAAAATATGAGTATATTTATTTACTTGATTATTTTACTCTTTCGGTGGTATCTTTACATGTCTAAAGACAATACGAAAATCCTCAAAACAACGGAGAGAAAAATGACAATAAATAAAATCAGCCGCTTTGCTCTTATCTTTATGATTCTCGGCGCTGTAACATTGAGTACAAGTATTTCACAGACATTAGCTCAAACGGTAGTCACAGAAATACCGAATCCCGCCGGGGAAAACACCGAAGAAGCAAATCTTTATGCGGACGATAATGGGAACGTCTACCTGACCTGGATAAAGAAAGGTGAGAAAAGGGTCAGTTCGCTCATGTTTTCAAAGTTTGAAGACGGTGACTGGTCTTCTGCCCGGAAAATAGCGGAAGGGAACGACTGGTTCGTGAACTGGGCGGATTTTCCGTCATTGATTTCTACACCCGACGGCAAGTTTGCGGCTCATTGGCTGGCAAAAAGCGATGTCGGGACATACGCCTATGATGTCAATATCGCACGGTCCCTCGACGGTGGTAAAAGCTGGAGCGAACCTCTGCTTCCTCATAGCGACGGCACCCCGACGGAACACGGTTTTGTTTCAATGCTCCCGTGGGATGATGAGAGTTTTTTTGCGATGTGGCTTGACGGCAG
>JADFON010000185.1 GCA_022562855.1 Candidatus Zhuqueibacterota bacterium
CCTGCACGTTCGGTCCCGGGCTTGGTGGTAATTGCTCGTTGATATCAGCGAGCTTTGCCTGGTGTTGCTCACGCTGTTCATCCGATAATCCTTGAAGAGCCCCACGACCGCCACCGCGTCCGCCACGACCACCGCCTCCTCTTCCTCCTCTGCCGCCCCCGGAAGGAATTCCAAATTCCTCACGAAGCGCGGAAAGAGCTTCCTGGCGTTCAGGGGAATCGGGTTCTCTTGCTTTTACATAACTGCCCAAAGCGACCGTCTGCATTACACCACCGTTTTCCTTTAAAGCAAGGAGTTGTTCGTCATCGAGATTTCTTCCTACGTCGGCAAGAGCGCGTACCGATGAATGAGAAGCCATGACAGGAGCTTTCGAAAGACGGATGATATCGAGCATTGTCTTTTTCGATGAATGGGATACGTCTATCATGATACCGACTCTGTTCAATTCGGCGATCAATTGCTCTCCAAGCTCATTGACCCCGTCATAAATGGAATCCTCTTCATTTCTTCCGGTTTGAGAATCTGCAAACTGGCTGTGACCGTTGTGGGTGAGCGACATGTAACGGGCGCCGCGACGGTAAAAATCCTCCACTTTTGACAGGTCTTCCCCAATAGGGTAGGCATTTTCAACACCGATCATCACGACTTTTTTACCGGTTGCGGCGATTCTCCTGACATCAGCTTCCGTCAATGCCAGTTCTATTCTATCCGGCGCTTTTTCCTCGGCCAGCCAGTGAATCGCATCAAACTTTGCGATTGCCGTAGCATGAGCGTTTTCATATCCTTCCGGCGTCCGGTCACCCTGACCGACATAAACGATCATAAACGACACATCCAGACCGCCGGCTTCCATTTTTGGAAGATTGACCTTGGTGTCAATATCGTTGGAATAATTTCGTTCCTCCGTAAAATTATTAGGGTTTATATCGTTATGCGTATCGAGTGTTATCACCCGCTCATGTATACCGCGCGCGTATTCTTCCAGTTCTGCGGTTGTCATGGTGCCGACATCGGGTTGTGAAGAGCACATAATAAAAATCCCGAATAACCCGATAACCAGAAAAAATAAATAACGTTTTACCGACATTTCAACCTCCTATTTTTTTATTCTTTTTTTCTCTTTCTTCATCAACTTTGTCAAAGTGCTTATTATACCAGGAAATAATCCTGTTCCAGTGATCGTGAAAATCTGAGACAGTGCTTGAAGCGCCGGCTCCGTGTCCCCCGTTCATATAATGCACCCATTCAACGTCCTTGTCGAGACGGCGGAGGGCATAGTACATCTCTCTTTGATTTGTTGCGGGAACGTTCCAGTCGCCCTCACCCGTCAACATCAGCAGCGGCGTCTCGATTCTATCGGCAAACATTATTGCCGAATGCTGGATATATTTTTGCGGCTGTTCCCACAAGGTTGCGCCAATCCTGTCCTGCCCGCGTTCGGCGGCGGAATAGTTCCTGACGCCTATCTTGGGACTGTCGCCAAGAAAACTTATGATGTTCACCTTTCCCGATATATTGATTGCGGCGGCGAACCGGTTTGTCTGTGTTATCAACAGGTTCGTTGCATAACCGCCGTAACTTGTTCCGTGAACACCGATTTTCTCCGCATCGACCAGACCCCTCTCGATAAGCTTGTTAACGCCTGAAGTTATCCCTTTCATCCATGCTTCGCCGGGAAATCCTTCTTCCAATTCAACGGACGGGCGGAATCCAAAAAACCCGGCATTCGTTATTAAATTCATGTTGTTATTCCAGCCGTTTCTAAAAAATTCCTCATATATTTCGCATACAAGCGGGTATTTTTTACCCTCCACATAATCAACCGGATAGTAAAGAATTCCATAAAGTTCGTTGCCGTCAACTCCAAGATACTTAATAAGTTCGCTTCTTGTAGTTTTCCTGTTATTGATCCATGGATTGAGATCGGTTAGTTGGGTGGAAGAAGAAAAATTTATGTCGGTTATATATAAATTGTTAGGCAGATCGCCGTTTGAAAATGAATAAATTATCTTCTCTCCCTCTTCCGTAAACCGAATCCCGCTGTATAGATTGCTGTCTTTGACAAGCGTCGACATCTGCCTGCTTTGAAGGTCATATCTTGTGATTCCTCGCTCCCATTTGTCTTTCGCGGAGTAGGTCATGTAGAGATACCTGCCGTCGGACGACCAGTTTGTCACACTCACTGCCGGCGCTGTTTCCCTGTCTTCAGGAAATTCATATACCAGGTCCATAGACCCTGCCTGAATATCGAACAAATGATACCCTTGCTGCGAGCTCAAAAGCAGATCCGAATCGTCGGGACTCCATCTCATCATTGAATAACGGAGTTTAGTCGTATCGTCTTCGCTAATCTGCCCACGAAATTCCTTTGTGAGGTTTTTTCCTTCTTCTTCGAAAACCGATTGAATAAATACGTCCCCTTTTTCTGCATAGGCGTATGTATTGTTTTTATCATTCCAATTCGGGTTGAACCTGCTTGTGCTTTTTTCACGGATCGATTTCGGTTCTCCGTCTTGAAAATCAAGCATAAACATCTCAAATTCCGAGCCGCCGGTACGGGTATAGGAAGTCTTTAAAGGTTTTATTTTTGTGTACGTAACGAATTTTCCATCTTCAGACTGCCTGATTCCACTCACCCGCAATTCCGTCAACAGTTCTTTTACATCGCCATTCAAGCCAACTACAGCAGGGATCTGTAAAGCGGAATTGGAGCGGACTTCGTCCCATGCGAGGAACGGCTTTTTTGAGTCCCGCACGATTATGGGTCCTTCGGAGAGCGCAAGGAATTCGTTCCTGGATCGTTCAGCCCATCCTATATCACGTAAAGCCAGCAGTATTCCGCTTCCGTCAGGACGCCACTGCAGGAAAGAGTTCGACGCTATTTTTTTATCTGTTTTCAGATCGACACGCCTTACTTTGTCATTTTCCCATTCATATATATTGAGGAGAAAATCATCGCCTTCCCGTAGAAAAAACGCTAATAATCTGCCGTCGGGCGACCAATTTAACGAACGGGTCTGCACTTTTTCATCATATAAAGTTCTCATCTCCTTTGTTTCCGTGTCGAGCACAACAAATTCAGCGACCGATCTGGAAACATAAGTAGGATCACCGAACCGCAGGTGGTCGACATTCAGTCTGTCTCTTCTCATGCCGATTGTTCCGGCAATGTACCGTCCATCGTCGGTTATACTTCTTACAGAAAACGACCGCAGGTTGAGAACGTCTTCCGACGTGAAAGCCTGTTTTGCGGAATATTGCGCCAGAGAAGAAGACCCGGCTGTGAACAAAAATAAAAGTACCACAAATACAATATTCAGTTTTCTTATATTTGTATACTTTAAAATCATTAATGATCCTCCCTGCCCTTATATTGAAATTTTTGTAAAGGACTATCAGATAGGTATTTGGAAGCGCTCTAAGGAATGAATATGAAGAATATAATAATAATCATTCCTATGGTCAAGGGGAAAAGTGAAGAGCAGCGCAAGATAATTGAATTAAGGAAACGCCGCATCAGGAGAAAAATTGGAGCAAATTATCGAAATTATTGAATCCTCGTATCGAAAGAATAGACATACATCAGAAAGTCTTGCCGCCGGAAGTTGAAAAAGCGGCTTCTCTTATTGCGGCATCACATACATTTTGCCTATTTAGGGTTGACATTAAGATAAAGAAAGAATATCTTAGAAATTTCTAACTGTGCAAATGAAAGGGTTAACATGACTGATGATTCGAGAAAAACACCGGGATTGGGTATCTCACTTGTTCCTGTATTATTCCTGATCGTAGTATTGGGCTATTCAATATTCGGACTTGGTCTCGACCTCGATAACGGCGGTTCGCATATACCTATCATACTTGCAACAGCGATGGCGTCGATAGTCGCCATAAGGCTTGGTTACAGTTGGAATGAGATACAGGCAGGATTGATAAAGGGTATAACCTTAGCACTACAGGCATGTCTGATCCTTATGGTGATCGGCTGTCTTATCGGCACCTGGATTCACAGCGGAATCGTTCCGAGTATGATCTATTTTGGGTTAAAACTGATCTCTCCTTCGATCTTCCTGGTAACCGCCTGTCTTATCTGCTGTGTTGTTTCGCTGGCTACCGGGAGTTCGTGGTCGACCGCTGGAACGGTCGGTGTTGCGCTTATCGGTATCGGCTCCGCGATGCAAATTCCTCTTGGGATGGTTGGAGGAGCTGTAATTTCCGGCGCTTATTTTGGCGATAAAATGTCCCCGCTTTCCGACACGACAAACCTGGCGCCCGCAACAGTGGGTACCGATTTATTTACACATATCAGGCATATGATTTATACTGTAACTCCAAGTCTGATTATTGCCTTAATTATTTATACGATTCTCGGTTTTAAATATGGAAGCGGATCCATCGACCAGCAAACCGTAAACACTATGTTGACGACCCTTCAAGGAAATTTTACTATCAGTGTCTGGCTTCTGATGCCTGTTGTCCTGGTGATTTTTATGGTAGTATATAAAATTCCCGCATTACCGGCATTATTTGGCGGAGCGGCATTCGGCGGATTGATTGCGATTGCGATGCAAGGCGCATCACTGAGTGAGGTTATCCAGGTATCTTATCTCGGTTTTACAGCCAATACGGGAGTTGAGACGATTGACAGCTTGTTATCGCGCGGAGGTCTCAGTTCAATGCTTGCTACGGTTTCTCTCATCTTTGCGGCGCTTGCTTTTGGAGGTGTTATGGAAGCGAGCGGTATGCTGGGAACTATCGCAGCTTCAATTTTGAGTCTTGCAAAGTCTACCGGCTCGCTTATTGCCGCAACAGTTGTCACCTGCATCGGGATGAACATTGTAGCGCCGGACCAGTATTTGTCTATAGTGATCCCGGGAAGAATGTACAAAAAGGCATACGAAGAATACAATCTTCATCCAAAAAATCTTTCACGTGTGCTGGAAGATTCAGGTACACTGAGTTCCCCGTTGATACCCTGAAACACATGCGGGGCATTTATGGGTACCACTCTTGGGGTTGCCGCATTCGATTTTAATCTTGGCATAATGTATTCGTTTGCACCGTTCGCCTTTCTAAACCT
>JADFON010000001.1 GCA_022562855.1 Candidatus Zhuqueibacterota bacterium
TAATCTCGACGGCGATGTTTCAATTTTTAACCGGGCGGCATCTGAGATTTCCGGTTTTTCAAGAAAGCTGGTCATCGATAAACCTTACTCAGACACACTTGGAAAAAATGTACCTCTGGAGAAGTCCCCTCTTTTTACACTCTACAAAGGTGTTGAAAAAAGGAATAAGGAAAAGGTTATTATCACCAAAAAGGGGCAAGAAATTCCTGTTGAATACAGTACTTCCCTTGTGACCAACATGAATGGTGAAATATTAGGTGTCGTCGAATTATTCAGTGATTTAAGGGAGATCAAGAAACTTCAGGAGGAGGTGCTGCAGTCCCGGACTCTTGCTGCCCTGGGCGAAATGGCTGGAAATGTCGCGCATGAATTACGCAATCCACTTGGGGGTATAGGTGGTTTTGCCGCTTTGTTGGAGCGCGATCTCGATAGAGACGATCCAAGGAGAAGGCTTGTACAAAAAATTATTGAAGGTGTTTCACGTTTGAACAATATAGCCACGAATTTATTGTTTTATACACGTCCTGTCAGACCTAAAAAGCGACCTGAAAATATTGTACAGATTGTCGAAGACGTGCTTATGCTTGTGCAGGTCGAGCTTGAGCAGGATGACAGCAAAATTACTCTGATAAAAGACTATAAAGTTAAATCATTGGATGTTTCCTTAGATCCGGACTTGTTTCAACAGGTACTTCTTAATATCGTCAAAAATGCAGTAGAAGCGATGGATTACTGCGGAGAACTCACGGTGGGGATCAAGAAGAAAAAAAAGACAGACCAGGTCGAGATTTTTATAAAGGATTCCGGAACCGGAATAGAAGAAGAGTACAAAAAGAAACTCTTTCTCCCGTTTTTTACTACAAAAGCGGACGGAACCGGTCTGGGATTGTCCATCGTTAAGAAAATTATAGACTCACATTCAGGTGGAATAACAGTAGAAAGCGGAGGCGATGGGGGCACGATATTTCGAATTTGCCTTCCATTATAATTTACGATTAACGGTGCGTTCCGGAATACCGGAAATAGAGCGCTAAACTCTTTAGATCAAGAGAGAAGTACATGGAAAAAAAGAAAATACTGGTAATCGATGATGATTCCCTGATGCGGGATTTTTTGCTTGAGACATTAACGAGAATGAACTTTTCAGTGACCACGGCGGTAGATGGGAGGTCGGGTATAGAAGAGTTTAAAAAGGACTCATATGATCTTGTTTTGTCCGATATCCGTATGCCCGATATCTCGGGCATGGAGGTTTTAAAGCATGTAAAGGAAGCCGATTCAGATAAAGCGGTCATAATGATGACAGCATACGGTACAATTGACAACGCGGTCGAAGCGATGAAGCAAGGGGCGGTTGACTATATAACCAAGCCGTTTTCCGCAGACTCGATTGAAATGGCAGTAAAAAAAGTTTTCAAGTATATTAACCTGGAAGAGGAAAACCGGATACTCAGAAAAGAGATTGATGGGATTTACGGATTTGACCAGATTATTGGTAAAAGTACAAAAATGAAAAAGATTTTTGAGGTGTTGGAGACAGTTTCGAAAAGCTCTGCAACAGTATTTATTCAAGGTCCAAGCGGCACCGGCAAAGAACTTGTAGCCCGTGCCATTCACTATAATAGCCCGAGGTTCGGCAAACCGTTTATAAAAACAAACTGTGCGGCACTGCCGGAGGGTTTGATGGAAAGCGAATTGTTCGGGCATGAAAAAGGGGCATTCACAGGAGCTCTGAAAACAAGAAAAGGCAGGTTCGAAGTTGCAGACGGCGGAACCCTATTGCTTGATGAGGTAACCGAAATGAGACCAGCTCTCCAGGCAAAGTTGCTCAGAGTGCTCCAGGAGAAAGAGTTTGAACGAGTTGGCGACCACATGAGCATTCCAGTGGATGTAAGGATAATAGCTACTACCAACAGGGATATTAAAGAAGAGATCAGGAAAGAGACATTCCGGGAAGATTTGTATTACCGTTTAAATGTCATTCCAATCATTTTGCCCTCTCTGATGGAGCGAAAAAAAGACATTCCGTTGCTCGTGGACCATTTTATAAGCAAATATAACAAGGAACACGGAAGGGAAATACAGGGAATAAACGATGATTCGATGGAATTCCTGATGCGGCTCGATTGGCCCGGTAACGTCCGTGAGTTAGAAAACAGGGTGGAAAGAGCGGTAATAATGTGTAAGGGAGATAAATTGGGAATAAGTAATTTTGTTTTTGAAGATGAGGAATTCGATTATTTCAAATCATATGAATCGGAAGATACTAATATTACACTTTACGAAATGGAAAAGCAATTAATATTCAAGACCCTGAGCACATTGGAAAATAATCGCACAAAGACTGCGGAAACGCTTGGTATCAGCGTCCGGACCTTACGAAACAAGCTCAATGAGTATAAATCGAAAAATGAAATAGACCCCGCCTTAATGAGTTCCTTATGATCATAAATATTCAAACGACTATTGGGAATAAATGAATAAATTACTGTAAATATGTGCTATCGCACGCTTCCGCGAATAGCGCGGCTGCCAAGAAGAATGTTAAAACATAACCGCAAATGTTGATGTGCAGTGCAGTTCAGTTATCTCCATCTTTCCAGAATAAACGACAAAAATCAGGTTTCTTGAAATGACATAGAAATAAAAAAAACGGAATTTTCTCAAGTATCGGGAAATAATTGCCGATTACATGTAGCTTCCGAGGTTAATTTTCCATCTCCTCATTTACGAAAATCTTATTGCTTAATCCCCTCACCTTGCTTTTCTCACTATTTTCTTCAAAAAGAACCACTGGCATAAATATTGCAAGATTTCTGAACGATTCTTCCAATTAGCGTTTTTAAAAATATTGAATCATTCATAATCAGGATAACTTATTTCCTGAAAGGAAGGAACACGTGAAGATAAGCGAATTCATATTTAAAAGAACCAAAATTCCTGTGCTATATAAGAGTCTTGACGCTTATGCGATGAGACAGAAATCTATTTCCGACAATATAGCTAATGTCGACACACCGGGATATAAACGTTCAGAAGTAGCATTTGAAGAGGACTTAAAAGCCGCACTGGACAAGAAAGGCGTATCCGGTTATAGAACCGACCCCAGGCATATGCGTGTAGGAAGACCCAGAATTGAGGATGTAAAACCGACTCCATTTATTCCAAAAGACGATTCTCTTGCAAGCGGGAAAAACAACGTCGACATCGATCATGAAATGGCTGAGTTAGCCAAGAACCAGATTCGTTTCGCTTATGCGGCACGGTTTATGGAGGGGACGTTCAAAAGATTAAAATCTGCAATTCGCGGTGAACCGATACGTTAAAGTATGTATAATATAAAATAAGGTTTAAGATGTCAATTAAAGGACTTTTTGCAGCGATAGACATAAGCGCTACAGGATTAACCGCCCAAAGGGCTTCAATGAATGCGACGGCAAGTAATATCGCCAATGCTGAAACAACGAGAACCGAAGAGGGCGGACCATATAAAAGACAGCAGGTAATACTAAAATCCGGTACGAAAGCTGAATTCATAAATCTTTTAAGCGAAGAACTTTTGAGGCTTCGCCGGACAAAAGATGGTCATTACGAAAACGATGCAACAGTGGAGGAAAGAAAAAATATGTTTCAGGGGGTTGAAATTGACCATTTGTTTGAGGACCCCGACGTCCGTCTGGTTTATGACCCTTTTCACCCGGATGCCGACGCAAATGGATTTGTCGCTTTTCCGAACATAAATTTAGTGACCGAAATGATCAACATGATTACCGCTACCAGAGCGTATGAGGCAAATGTAACTGCTATGAACGCCTCGAAGAATATGATGATGACTGCATTGCAGATTTAGATTAGCATAAAGCAGCATAAGACAATACGTTATGCAGACAAATAATATAATTGGAACGGGGATAAATAAACCCCAATTTGTTGATAGTCTAAAAAAAGTCCGGAATACTGTTAAAACAGAATTGCGGAAGGTTTTTGCATTACCGGACATTGAAGCTCCTCCCGATATAAAAAAAGCAGAAGAATCAACAAAAAATATACAGAATTTAGACAGGGTTCTCTCGGCGGAAGAGAAAAAACTTTTTGAATTGTTATTTCCGGCGACAATTGCATCTGCAAAAACGGGAAGAACATTCAAATCCTATGCCGTTCAGCAAAAATTTTCCGCCCAATCGAAAATTAGTAATAAAAGAATACTTGGGAGTAATTTAGATATTAAAGGATAATAATTTACTTTTTTGAACCAGGAGAAATAATGGCACAAATACCCGGAATGCAAATAGGCGCTCAGAACCCTCAAAACATAAACCAGGTTCAGGGGTTCCAGGAGAGATTGTCACAACCCGTAATCGATAGTAACTCGAACAAATACGAGACATTTCAGGAAACACTCAACGGCTTTATCAAAAATGTAAACGATTTGCAGGCAGAGGCAGGAAGGTCTGTCGAGATGCTTTTGACTGGGGAAATAAAAGACGTTCACGATGTAATGATTGCCGTTGAAAAGGCGGGCACAAGTTTTGAATTAATGATGGAAATACGTAACAAGATGATCGAAGCCTATCACGAAATCCTGAGAATGCAAGTATAGTAAATTTGTCGAGCTTGTTTATTTTAAGATGGTATCACTTATTATCTTTGCAAATATTTTTTGGATTGGTTGAAACGGTATTCAGTGTTATTATTCTTTACAGAAGTTTTTAAAAGTCCGGGCGTCACGTTTATCCCGCCGTTTCATAAATTTTTCTCTTAACGGTTTTGCCGTAAAGGGGTTTATTTATGTAATGAAAAATTAAGTAGATTGTCTGCTTGACAGTAAATTGTAAAACCAATATTTTATTAACAGGATTAAACTCGACACGAAAATCTTATGGAATTTTTTATACAATTTCTAAAACAGGCGGGGTCGGTTTTTACAAAACTGGATTCCAAGCAAAAAGTCGTCGTAATGCTGATCTCGGTGTTCAGTGTACTGTTAATAGTATACCTGATGGCGTGGACAAGCGATAAGCAGTATGTCGTTCTTCAGTCGAATCTTCAACCTTTAGACGCACAAAAGATAATCGAATATCTTCAGGAGCAAGGAGTCGAATACAGGTTGGAAACCGAAGGAACCGCAATATTGGTACCCGAGGGAATGGAGATGGAGCTCAGGTTGGAAGTAGCCGCAAACGGCTTGATAACAGGCGGCGTTGTCGGGTATGAGTTGTTTGACCGGTCAAATATCGGAATGACCGATTTTATCCAAAAGGTAAATTTTAAGAGAGCTCTTGAGGGGGAGTTGAGCAGGACCATCCGCGCTCTGGATATGGTAGACATGGCACAGGTGAGGATCGTTGTGCCGAGGACAAGCGTGTTTACGCAGGATCAAAAACAGACGACGGCGGCAGTATTGTTGACGCTGAAACCAGGTCAAACCCTCACGCCCGAACAAATAACGACTATTGCACGACTGGTGGCATATAGTGTAGAGGGATTGTCTCCTGCCAACGTTCAAATTTCCGATTCTATGGGAAGCGATTTGTCACGTATTATTAATAAAGACCCGCTTATGGCTGCAAAATCGGAGCAGTTGAGGGTACAAAGTACTATAGAACTCGATTATAAAACGCGGATTGAATCCACAATGTCAGAGGCATTGGGACCTGGCAACGCAATAGTCAACGTATCCGTTGAAATGGATTTCACACAAATGACATCTACCAGTAAGACATACGATCCGATAACAATCGTTCGGTCCGAAGAAAGTGAATCCTCAGTAGGAGGTGTCAGGGATTCCGTTGGACAGGCTTCATCCACCGATCGGACAATCACAAACAATGAAATGAACGAAACGATCACTAATATCAGGGACGATTATGGAAAAATAAAGAGAATCACCGTCTCGGTATTGGTCAACGGAAGGTATATCGATCCTACGGATCCTACAATTTATAGTCCACGCTTGGATACGGAACTTGCAGCGCTCAGAGTAAGTGTAATCAACGCCGTTGGCATAAATGAAGCGGCGCCACGGTTTGACCAGGTGTCGGTTGCAGATTACCAATTTGACAGGACCGTATTCAACGACGAGGCTGGCAGGTTCCGCGCACAAGAGCAGTCAGAATTATTACAAAATATACTGAAATGGGTGTTGATGGCGGTTGCCGGGTTCCTTTTTGTAATTGTTCTGCGGTCAGTTTTCCGAAGTCTTGATCTCCTGTTGCCGAAACCGAAACCAAAACCGGCGATCGACATAGAAGCGGAAGCAATCGAAGAGGAAATATCGGCAGAAGCACAAAGAAGAGGTCAAATGCTTGAACAGGTTTCCCGGTTCACCAAGGAGAAACCGGCTAATGTTGCTTCTTTATTAAACACCTGGTTAATCGAGGAGAAAACATAAATGGAACAGGTATCCACAGCTTTAACTATTGAAAATTTGACCGGAAGGCAAAAAGCAGCCATACTAATAATAGCTGTGGGGGCAGAGGCGGCGTCACAAATTTTCAAACATCTTAAGGATAAAGATGTTGAAAGACTCTCGGTCGAAATTGCGCAGATGACGGATATTCCTTCAACGATTATGGAGTCAATTATCGAAGAATTTTACCAGATGATAATGGCGCAGGAATATATATCGCAGGGTGGTCTTGATTATGCGAAGGGCGTCCTTGAAAAAGCGCTTGGGCCGAAAAAAGCCCACGAAATAGTCGCCAAAGTAGAATCGGCAATTCACGTTAGCGGTTTTAAATTGCTCAAAGATGTGGATCCGAACCAGTTGATGAATTTTATACAACATGAGCATCCTCAGACTATTTCACTTATACTTGCCAACCTCGAACCGAGCCAAACCGCATCTATAGTATCGGATTTACCCCCTGAACTTCAGGCAGACGTTGCATTCAGGATAGCTACAATGGGAAAGATCTCGCCAGATCTGCTCAACGATATAGAAAGTGTGCTTGAAACCCAGGTAGAAACAGTTTTTGGTCAGGATTTGAGTTCCGCGGGAGGCGCAAAGGCTGTCGCAGAAATCCTGAATATGGCAAGCAGAACAACGGAAAAAACGATACTCACAGACCTGGAGAAGAGAAATCCGGCTCTTGCTACCGAAATCAAGAACATGATGTTCACCTTTGACGACCTTGTACTCCTTGATGACAAGTCTGTTCAAAGAGTCTTGCGGGAGATCGATACAAAAGACCTTAGTCTCTCTCTCAAGGTTGCTGATGAAGAATTAAAGGACATGATATTCAGAAACATGTCGGAGCGAGCCGCAAATCTGATAAAAGAAGAACTGGAATTCATGGGTCCTGTCAGGTTGAAAGACGTTGAAGAATCGCAAATGAAAATAGTCGATATCGTCCGCACTCTCGAAGAGGACGGTGAGATTGTGATTTCCGGACGCGGCGGCGAAGAAGAAATTGTGGCATAATATATGGATGAACTAAAAATAAACGTCGGGAAACCGGTCGCTTCGATCCTAAGCGAAGATGCTATAGATTTTGTTTGGGTGCCCGAACCGCTCGAGGATGTTAGGGAGCGGAATTTCGAGCGGCAGGTAAATAAGGCAATTAAGGAAAAACTCCCAGTCCTTGTTCAACAAAAAATTGACGAATTGCAGCCAAATCTCCATAAAGAGAAAGAACAAGAATATCAACGCGGCTTCTCTGAAGGTGAAAATGCCGGGAAACAAAGTGAACAGGAGAGGTTACAGGAATTAAAGGATAATATTTCGAATACCATTAAAGAAATAATTGATTACAGAAAACAAATAATAAAGGAAGCGGAGACAACAATAGTTACTCTTGCCCTGAATTTTGCAAAAAATATAGTCGGAGAAGAAATCCGTACAAACCGTGAGATCATACAAAACCAGGTTAAGAAATCTTTAGAATATATAATTGGTGAAGGTAAGCTGATCTTTCATGTTCATCCTGATGACGAAAGTCAATTTGATGACAAAGATCAATTTATTCCTAAAGAGTATTTGGGGGCGATTGAAATTGTCACAGATGAGAATATTACCAGGGGTGGCTGCTTATTAGAGACAAATTCCGGTACTATTGATTCGACAATTGAAGCAAAAATAGACGAACTGGGCAAATCGATCAAAATCGGTCTCGAACAAGACCTGAACGAGTAAGGAAACGCTGTGGAAAGCTCTATACTTGAAAAAATATCAGAAAAATACAATCAGATATCCGAGCTCTCAAGACCTGTAAAGCTAAGAGGATTTGTAGACAGGATTATAGGATTAATAATAGAATCAGTCGGTCCAATGGTAAGTGTGGGTGAAAAATGCTATATAAAAACACCCGGAATCAAGGAATTGAGGATAGCTGAGGTTGTCGGTTTTCGGGATAACAAGATATTATTGATGCCGCTTGACACAATTTATGGAATCGGACCCGGTTCAGAGGTTATCGCCAGCGGAGAACAATTCACTGTCCCTGTTGGACCCAAATTACTCGGCAGGGTACTTGACGGATTCGGCAACCCGATAGACGGCAAGGGTCCCATTTCGTTTGAGAAAAAAATATCGGTGCAAAATGAGCCGCCGCGTCCTTTAGAAAGAAAAAGAATTACCGATCCCCTGCCGACGGGTGTGAAAGCAATCGATTCATTATTAACCCTGGGAAAAGGACAGAGGGTTGGCATTTTTTCCGGCAGCGGTGTAGGTAAGTCGGTTTTGCTGGGCATGATAGCCAGAAATACCGCAGCAGACATAAACGTTATTGCACTAATCGGCGAACGGGGTAGGGAAGTAAGAGAATTTATTGAAAAAGATCTCGGGGAAGATGGTCTGAAAAAATCGGTTGTAGTAGTAGTGACGTCCGACGAACCTGCTTTAGTACGTTTAAAAGGCGCTTATGTTGCCACAGCTATCGCTGAATATTTTCGAGACGAACAGCATGACGTTATGTTTCTACTTGACTCCGCAACAAGAATTGCCCAGGCGCAAAGAGAGGTGGGTCTTTCTATCGGTGAGCCGCCAACGACCAAAGGGTATCCTCCTTCGGTTTTTGCTATGCTTCCGCGATTGATAGAGAGAACGGGTCAGGGGAAAAAGGGAAGTATTACTGCAATATATGCTGTATTGGTAGAGGGAGACGATATGTCCGAACCGATTTCAGATGCTCTCCGGTCAATACTCGACGGTCATATTGTTTTGTCCAGAAGACTTGCCTCACTGAACCACTACCCGGCTATTGACGTCCTGGAGAGTATTTCGAGACTTATGATTGAAGTATCTGATGAGACTCATCAAATTGCGGCGACCGATATGTTGAGACTCATCGCTTCTTACAGAGAAGCGGAAGATCTGATAAATATCGGCGCCTATGTGGAAGGAAGTAACCCGACAATCGATCGTGCATTGAAAATGAACGATCAGATCAATACATTTTTGCAGCAGGGCATAAAAGACAAGTTCAGTTATGGTGAAATCATACCTGAGTTAAAACAAATTATGCAGGTAACAACACCGGAACCGAAATCTCAATGAAACGGTTTAATTTCAGATTACAACGAGTGCTGGATATAAAATCCACTATAGAAAAAGTAAAGAACAGGGATTTTTTAACTGCGAATAACGAATTTCAAAAGGCGGTGAACAAATTACAGAAATTCGTTGACACCCGGAACAAATACCAGGAGAATCTCCACCAATTGGAAAAAAAAGGAATTGAGATAACTTATATAAACTTCTATTTCAGGTATTTCCGGATGCTGGAAAATCAAATTTCTTTTCAACATAGAATGATTGATATTGCCAGAGAAGAAATGGAAAAGAGAAGATTAATTCTCATTGACGCAGTAAAGGAAAGAAGAATATTGGAGCGGTTAAAAGAGAAAAAACGGGAACAATATAATTATGAGTTTAGTATAGAAGAACAGTTACTATCCGATGAAATTTCAGGCAGAAAATTTTTCCATGAAAAAAATAATCCATTTTCATTACGTGGAATAGACTTGCAAGGTACAGTATGAGAAAGTTAATCGGATCACTCATCAAATATTTTATTATTTTCCTGGTGATTTTGGCGCTTGTCGCAGTTGCCGGGAATCAACTCAGGGAGTACACTTATTCTGTTGAACAGATGCTGGGACCGACTGTCGAAAATTTACTTATAATGGTTAGCTTGAAACAGGACACAACAGGGATTGGGGCTGCAATCGATACGACATTGACGCCGAATGAGTTGCTGGAACTGCAAATAAGGCTGACGCAAAAAATGCAGGATTTGAGATCAGTCCAACTCGATTCATCTTTGCAAAGTATACAGGGCATCAGAGACAGTATCAGCGTTGCGCGCCAGGATATACTTTCCAGACAAACTGTTATAGAGCAAGCCGAGCAGGATAATTTTGTAAAACTCGCAAAAGTGTTTGACGCGATGGCTCCGGAAATTGCATCGGCGATTCTGTTGCAACTACCGGATGATTCTGCTGTCGAAATTCTCTACCAGATGAGCGAAAGGGAGGCGGGAAAGTTGATCGAATCGCTTGATCCAGTAAGAGCTGCAGATATTATCGAAAGATTTCGCAGAAGAAGTGGCGGATAACAGGAACATTTTTCCATTAGAATATGTGAAGGAGGTAAAATATACCGGAATAAATAAAAATTTCGGATACTTTATATTACGGACTTTAATTGTTTTCAAGGCTAAAATCGTATAAAATACATGTACGATTTTTTTTGGCACATTACTTGCAAGTCAGTTTTCAGATTATTAGTTTTAAAAAGCGCAATAAGCGGCAAAAGGAAATAGTCGAACACGGATAGTGTTGGTTTTAATTTAACCTAGAGACAGGTTGTGTATAATTCCTTAGCTGCTATATTTATCTCCAATTTAGGAGACGGACGGAATATTAAAGGACTAACCACAGGTATGTCGGGAGACAGACCGATTAGTGGTGGTACGTCTTTTGAATCCTTTTTGACACAGGCAGTTCCCGAATCAACCCGGGAGTTGCTTGAATCCAATCCGGTACCCGTTCTCCAACCGCGAAGTAAACCCGCACTTTCCACAGCTAACGGGATTAATTCAAACAACCATCTTCAGGAAACCGGCACACAAGAGCAGTTGATTCTTCCCGCTGAACTTCAAGAACTACACAAACCTGACGGAAATACTTCTTTTAATAATGAAATACAAATAGAGAGAAATATTGAAATCGATAGGCATTATCCTGACCGCCTTCAGCATGATATTGACTCTAAAATAGTATTTGAAGGTGATATTGAACCTATCGTAATTCCATTACAACAATCATTAGCGACAATTAACCTGCCTGAATTATTCAATAGTCAAGAGGCTGAACATCAGAAATATAATCTTGAACTCGAACTACCCACTGATCTTGATACAAAAGGGACAGACCAAACAGTAATAATTTATGCCAGGCTTGTCCCACAGAATAATCCCCATGAGTCGACGGTAAATAACGGTAAAAACGATGCCCAACCCGAATTAGGCGGATACTTCGTAATCGATATCGACCAGTTAGTCCGGATTATCAAACCGGAATTGCAGGATATAAGTAGTCTAAACGAAAATCCCGGTTCTTCAAATATTGTCAGTGATTTAAATAGACAGGGTCATTCTCAAATCATCACGGATTCACCGGAATCTGAAAAAAATGAATCGGTTAATTTAACCGGTAAATTCGGCATAACTGAGGATTTAAAGAGTATAATCGGAGAGCTAAAATCCTATTATTCGGAACAGTTTAGTCGAATTGAAAGCCAATCAAAAGAGCAAATACCGGTCACGGGTCTGGATGATGATTACCAAGTTAGGTTGGACACTAAAACCGGCGAGACGACCTTTGACCGGATCGCCACATCTCCCGAAATAGACGTTCGTGTAATAAGCAATAATGGGAATAAGGAGAATATCCAGGTTCCGGTGAAGCTTGGAACACAGAGCCTGATTCAGTTATTGGAGATTGCCGAAAATGAACAGTCAGAAGTTATTATAAATGAATTATCCAATCCGAAGACAAATGAGCGAGTTCAATTGGTTGTAAAACCGGAAGAAGTTTCTCAGGTGTTACAACAACTGCTGTCGGTAGACAGTAATGATTCAGTAATCAATTTTGGGGGAGATGGACAGATATTCTCAAAAGAACCTTCCATTAAAAGTGCAAACGAAGAACCTTATCCTTTAATAAAAGTTTTTATCAAAAGTTCTCCGGAAACAATTAGGAAAACAACTGAATTTACCGGATTTAACAATAATACATCTGAAAACATTCCAATAAATGGACGGGATAAATCCCCTCCGGCAAATACCGGAAGAAATGAAGGTCTCCCGCTGAAGATTCTTGATATTCCGGAGGATTTAGAACAAAAAATTACCGGGCTGCGCTCTTCCGGCAAGGAAAAATTGTCGTTTTCAGTAGAGTTGACGTTAAAAGATGAAGAATCTGCAAATACTATTAAAAGCAATGTCCGGATCAATGAAATCTTAGAAAAGCTCGTCAATTTGGCTGGTAACAAGGACAAATCGGTCACTTTGATTTCCAGAATTGAATCTTTGCCCCATCAAATTGCAAAAGACATTCAGAGCCTGAAGATTGATTTGAACCTTGCTGTATCCTCGATTAAGAACAATTCAGTTGAAAATAATCCGCTCCAATCCTCCGGCATCAACAGGGTCTTTACCGAAGGTAATGAGATAATTCCGGATTCTAAAGACATTACCGGTATTCTAAAACAGCCTCTTCAATCAATAGACAACAGAAACCTCTTAATAAGTAAAGAAAACTTCCCGGTAGAGTTTGACCGGACTGCTGTTGTTAAAGAGGGCGGCAATATCGTTATTACCCTGAAAGAGCAATTAACGGGAAATCGCGATCAAAATAGCGCTATAAATAACCAACCGGATGCTGGGTTTAGTAAAGACAGTCAAACAGATGCACTTAAACCTGTTCAAGCAGAGAGCAAGATAAGCATATCTATCAATAAAGATGAATTATCAAATCTGCTGCTTCGTCGCAATGATGCATCGGAGAACATTAAGGTACAGGTGTCCTTGAACAGGGAATCCCAGACAAAACCCGCTGTCTTTAAAATTTCTTATATAGCTGCAGAAAAAATAATGGAAACTGTAAACAACTACGAGAATGAGGATAATAAATTAAATACCGGCAATGAAAACGGTAAAATAAGTAGAACTAAATTTCAGTTAAGCGGAAACGGGGAATCCGAATCGAATTCGAAGGATGTTTTGAAATCTTCCGGTTCTTCTTTGAGAGGCATAATAGAAACCAACGACTTATCCCGGAATCCGAATAAAGTCGATTCTCCGAATAAAATTTTATTGAATTCGAATGATGTTTTGGAACCCTCCGGTTCGTCTTTGAGAGGTAAAATAGAAACTAATGAGTTATCCCGGAATCCGGGCAAAGTCGGTTCTCCAATTGAAATTTTAGAAAATTCCAGAGGAAATTCCGAACTAAAAAGACCGGTAATTTTAAGAATACCGGTTCAAACGAATTACTCCGCCTCTTCTGAAGGGGAGGAGTCTGTAGAAAATCATTCGAGGGCAGGTTCAAAGATTTCGGATGTTAATTCCGGTGGTGGCAAAGTTTTCTCTAACTTACAAGATAATCTCCCGGTAAATTTGAGAAATCAGGTAAAAGCGCCTGAAACACAGCCACAGCAATTATCACGGGAAATTGAAAGTAAATCACCCAAAAATATACCCGTTATTATAGAATCTAACAATCCAGAACAAAATGGCACCAGAGTTCAGGGAATGCTGGTATTAAAGAGTCCTGACAGCTCAAAAAATGGCGTGGAAAATCATCAGCCGGGTACTTTTGTCGAAGAAATAAGTGATGAACGTCATCCCGGACAGGTGCAAAGTCTGGAAGAAGAAAGATTCGGTACAAGCCAGGAAAAAGGCAATCTTCTTCCAAAAGGAAATTCGAATGATAAAATCAATGCGCCTAAGCAACTATTCGAAATCCCACAAGACAAGGTAATATCAACGCAAACGATTTTGGAATATACTACAAATACAAAAGAAACAACTGATACCGGGCGTCCGGCGCCGGTGTTCAATATTGATGACTTAGCGGACCAGATGGTAAGGCACGCTAAACTGAGCGTGAAAAAAGGCTTATCTGAAATTAAAATTCAATTGGTGCCGCCTCATCTCGGAAAGATGACATTAAATATAAAAATTGAAAATAACCAATTGTTAGCAAGTGTACGGGTTGACACGGCTGAAGCAAAACAACTGGTACAGGACAATCTTCATCAGCTTCGCGAGACCATGGCGGAAAGAGGAGTGGAAATTCAGAAGTTTGATGTTTCTGTTAATCAGGAATTTCGGGACCAGATGAATCTGTACAAATGGAACGGTAACGATTACAAACGAAATGGAAATAATGAGAATCAAAATTCAAGAAATAACCAAAGCGAGCAAGCGCAGGGAGCAGATTTAGCGCCTGCGGAAACAACAAGACGATTTGGTTATAATACTATGGAGTTAATTGCCTGACCAAGCACGCAATAAGCAAAAAAGGAGCAATTCATGATAATTTCATCAACTTTAGAGCAATTGTTAAACCCTGCCGACAGGAATGAGACTGTAAAATCGCAGGGAACGCTTGATAAAGAGGATTTTTTGATGCTGCTCGTAACGCAGATGCGATTGCAAAATCCACTTGAACCGCTTAGCAGCCAGGAATTTGCTGCGCAATTGGCTAGTTTTTCGTCACTGGAGCAGTTGACCAATCTTAACCAGACAATGAAAGCTTCTCAATTGGCAAATCTGACGCTTACACAGTCTATTTCTAATGCAATGTCTGCTTCTTTGATCGGAAAAGAGTGTTGGCGGAAAACAACCAGTTCGCTCATATTTCACCGGGTAAAGATATACTTCAATATACGTTAACAGAACCCGCAGACTCGGTAACCGTCCGTGTAGTTACAGAAGTAGGTAATGTAGTATTTGAAAAGAAACTTGGCGCAATGCCAAAAGGCGTACATAAATTTGCGTGGGACGGTATTGACAATAACGGGAGTTCAGTAGCGGACGGCAGATACTTTTTTGAAGTTTCTGCATTTGGCAGTAGCGGACAGGACGTTGCCGGAAGGCAGATGACTGCCGGTATTGTAACGGCTGTAAGATTTCGTGACGGAAGGGCAATTTTAATTGTCAATGAGGTCGAAATACCTATCAATGAAATAATAGAGATTTTAGCAGGCGAAGACGACAGCGAAGCTTAAGTTGTAATATAACAAAAAATACAATGAACCATATTCCAATACAACAGATCAGACCGCTTCATGGTGATTTGAGGCACGGAAACACCGTCTCGAAGACCAACAATGCCGGAGCGTTTAAAGATTTGCTGAATTCCTCCTTGGAAAAGCAAAGCGGGTTAACCTTTTCCTCTCACGCTGCTGAACGCTTAAGAAGCAGGAACATCACCATGGGCTTAGAAGATCTTAACAGGTTATCTACCGCTGTCAGCAAGGCTGAGGAAAAGGGAAGCAGGGATGCCCTGGTATTGATGGATAATCTTGCATTTGTTGTAAACGTAAAAAATAAGATAATTGTAACGGCGATGACCAGCGATCAGATGCGGGACAAAGTCGTTACGAATATTGACAGCACAATTTTAGCATGATGTAAACGAATTAAAGTATTACTCCCATTTATTTAAAGGAAATTTAAATTAAATAATAATAAACAACAGGGCTGGCCCTTTGAAAGGAAGCTCTGCCCCGTGGACCGATTGAAGCGGGGATTACCGTATAACCATAAAAGACGGAGGTTGTAAATGGCCATTTCAAGGGCATTATTTTCAGGAGTGTCCGGCTTGCAGAGCCACAGTGCGATGATGGATGTTATTGCAAACAATATCGCGAATGTCAATACCTTTGGGTATAAGACAAGCCGTGTCACCTTTGAAGAAACCTTTGCTTTCCTTCTCAAGGGTGCGAGTTTTGCGGAGGGAGGTGGAGGCGGCATCAACCCAATCCAGGTTGGTGTAGGAACTTCAATAGGCAGTATCGATGTGCTCCATACACAGGGTTCATTTGAGAGCACGGGATTTACTACCGACCTTGCAATCCAGGGTGAAGGATTCTTCATCGTAAGCGATGGAAAAACTAATCTGTTTACCCGGTCAGGTGCGTTTCAATTCGATGCTGTCGGTAACCTGATAAACCCAAATAATGGGGCGTCGGTGCAGGGTATTAGTGCAGACGCGCAGGGAAATCTAACCGTAGGAGCAGCGATCGGGAACATAAGACTCCCGTTCGGTCAGAAGTCACCTGCCAAGGCGACTACATCGGTTTCATTTACGGGTAACCTGAATGCGGGCGAAAAACCCAAAGGCACGATCTTGAGGGCGCAGCCTGTTTTCGCAAAAGAATTGAGCGGAACAACAGCAGCCGGAAGTAATTCGAATATCCAGGGAATGCTTGCTTTGAATACCACAACAGGTCTAACGACTACGCTTGAAGGTATTACAGCTAATACTACCACGGTAACAGTAAATGATGGTGTGGACAGAAACAGCGATGGTCTGATCGATGATAAGGACGCCTTTTCTTTCACCTATGTTGCTGTTGATACGGCAAGTAATTTCGACTTCAACTCTCTACAGGATTTTGTCGATGGTATTAACGCAGTGTTCGGAGCAACCGGCACCGGTACCCTAACCGCAGCTTTGGACAATGAAGGAGTAATTACGTTCACACGATTGGATTTAACGAACAAACTGACAATTACGAGCACCAATAGTAACCTTCAGCGTTCATTGGAATCGGCGAATAACGAGAGTTTGACTGATGCTGCATCTACGTCGAACGAGTATTCCCATGTAGCTTCAAGTACCGACCTGATTACTAATCTACGTAATTCATCAGGCACGAATATCGGTCTTCAGATCGGCGATATAATTACTGTTGATGGGCGGCTCGGTGGGACACCGGTTCTGACAAACAATACACTTACGATCGCTGTGAATTCAGATTTCGGATCTTTTGTAGAGAAGATAAGAAGTGCATTCGATATTACTACCGGATCTGTAGCGATCAATAGTGATGGTCAGTTATTGATATCGGGCGACGGTGGAACCGTAAATGAGATGACTGCGGTCAATGTATCTGCAGTAGACTCCACCGGAACTGCTGTGGCGAATTTCAACTCGCTTTATGACAGTACACCGAACAACTATCTTGAAGTTCAAAGCGCATCGGACGTCACAGCCGCCGCATCGGCGACCATTTTCGACTCCCTTGGTCAGAGTCACGTTATGACACTGAATTTCAAAAAAGACGCGAAAGTCGATAACAGATGGTCGTTCTCCTTAAGTATGGCTGAACCGGCTTCTCCTTCAGGTGGTAAGACAGGGGTTATTTCCTTCAAAACCGATGGTTCTATCGCGAGTTTTGTATTCGACGGAGCCGCAACATCTTTCCAATTTGAACCGAAAACCGTCGCTCTTAACCCGGTTTCGATTCTTGTCGATGTCGGAACGGTAGGCAGGTTTAACGGAATTACGCAATTGGGAACTGATACAACTCTTGTTTCGAACGACCAGGATGGATTTGGACTTGGAGAGCTCAGTAATGTTTCCATAGACGGAGAAGGTCGAATTCAAGGTCAGTTTACAAATGGACGAAACCTGCTGTTAGCCCAGATATCGATTGCTGTTTTCAACAATCCAGGCGGTCTTCAGAGGGTCGGTGACAACTCCTTCCAGCAAACCGCAAACTCAGGCGTTCCGATAATTGGAGCTGCAGGAACAGCAATCAAGACGACGATAATTCCTGGCGCATTGGAACAGTCTAACGTTGACCTGGCTCAGGAATTTACAAGAATGATTGTTGCTCAGAGAGGATTTCAAGCCTCCGCAAGAATCATCACGGTTGGTGACCAGTTCCTGACTGAGGTTGTAAACTTGAAATCATAAGTAGATTTCTTCTCAATAAAATAGGTCAAACGGAAATATTTTCCTTATTTGAACTATAAGCTGGGAAGGAGTTGACCGGAAAATTGAAAGCCCGGTCGTTATGAATCTTCACAAAGAAAAAATCCCCCCGATTTCTGCGGGGGGATTTTTCTTTTTGTATTACTGTAAAATAATTGATGATTAAAGCTAATAGTGCATATTTTGCTTTTTTTATGGCAAAAAAATTGTTATCATTAATCGGTAAATATTTTTAAAACTTTAATATTTCAGGAATAAATTATTTGATTTGGCAAGAAACTTGCAACTGTTCTTATAGCGTTTAAAAAAAAGAAGGCATAATGATTTCCATTACACGCTTGAATGGCAAAGAAATGTTGGTAAATGCAGAGTTAATAGAATTTATCGAATCTACGCCGGATACGATTATTACGACATCGTCAGGGAAAAAAGTAATTGTCCGGGATTCGGTGGAAGAGGTTGTTCGCAAAGTTGTTGAATACAGGCGGCTTTGCTTCCCCGAAAAAAGGTATAAACCTCTAACTGAGCAAGAAATCCAGCTGTATAATAAGAATGTCGAGTAGATTTCAATGAGTAATAACTAATGTGATAGATTTTGTTTGAGTGATCGAACCCGGTTCCCCTAAGATCATGACGGGAAATCGCGATTAATATATTCCCGGAATACAAATATGAATATAACTACGATATTAGGCATCGCAATGGGGGCGGCATTTGTTATGATTACAATGCTTCTGGCTGGTTCTCCGATGTTATTTGTTAATGCTCCTTCGGTTATGATTACGGTTGGAGGAACATTATCCGCAATTGTAACCAGTTACACAATGAAAGAAGTAATGAATATCATTAACGTGATGAAAAAAACACTCTCGATAAGTGAAGAATCGGCACAGGAAATTATCAGTCTGTTGGTTAAATTCGCCGAACGCGCCCGCCGGGAAGGAATATTAGCCCTTGAAAAACAAATGGAAGAAGTAACCGACGTATTCTTGAAAAATGGTATCCAGCTTGCCGTGGACGGTACGGAACCCGAATTGCTTAAAGACATTATGGAAACCGAGTTATTTTATCTTGAAGAACGGCATAAAAAAGGTCACAGCCAGATTGAAGCGTTTGCCACTTTGGCGCCTGCCTGGGGTATGATCGGAACACTGATCGGTTTGATACTTATGCTTGCGAATCTCAGCGATCCGGACGCGCTTGGACCCGGTATGGCAGTTGCACTTATTACTACTTTTTATGGATCGATCATGGCAAATTTGATCTTTACTCCTCTTCAAACAAAATTGAAGGAACAGACCAAGGAAGAATTATTAATGAGGCAGTTGATGATACAGGGGATTTTATCCATCCAGTCCGGTGATAATCCCCGGATAGTCGAACAAAAACTAAATTCATTTATTGCCCCAGGTGACAGGGTAATGAAAGAGGAATAAAATGTCTGCAAGAAAAGCTGAAGAATGCCCCCCGAAGGGAGCGCCGGCTTATATGACTACTTACGGAGATCTGATGACATTGCTTTTGACATTTTTTGTGCTCCTGCTTTCGTTTTCATCGATGCGGGAGGCAAAGTTCCGCAGGGCAATAGGGTCATTAAAAGGGGCGCTTGGCGTTTTGCCGAATGAACAGTCAACGGTCGAACCCCAGATTATCCCGATTCCCCAGATGACGAATCTTCAGGAATCGGAGATTTCAGAATCGATCGTAGAGATGCAGGAAGCATCTGCAGAGATGGATATTTCAGAGGCAATAAATCTCGAAATCGTAGAAGAAGGAATTCTCATTACAATCAGCGACACGGTGACATTTCGTTCCGGAAGCGAGCAGCTTCAGGATCGAATACTCCCATTTTTAGCCTCTGTCGCCGACATGACAAAAGGCTGGCCAAACCAGATTGTTGTTTATGGTCATACCGATGCCGATGCAGTATCTACTTCTAACTTGTTGTTCAGGGACAACAGGGAGTTATCGTTTTTTCGGGCAAATGAAGTAGTAAGGTATCTTGCGCTGCAGGGAGTTCCGTTAGATACAATGACCCCGGTTCCGATGGGTGAATATCATCCTGTCGACACAAACGATACAGAACGTGGTAAAGCACGCAACAGAAGGGTCGAACTGTTGATAAAATATGACCGGGATTCGGGGATCCCGGGGAATGTAAAAGCTTATTTAGACAGATTAAATATTAATTATTAAGGAGAGAGTCATGGAAGATGAACTGGAACAAGAAGGTATGGAGGAAGAGGTAGGCGAACCTCAACCGGAAAAGGGCGGCGGCAGCCCTTTAATAAAAATAATAATAATAGGAGTAATGGTTGTTGTTGCCGTAATCATAGTATTCTTTCTCGGTCTGAATCCGTTTCTGGGCGATGAGCCTGCCGAAGGAGAGGAGAACACTGAAGTTCAGCAAGTATTCGACACTTCCTGGGGAAAAGAATACCCCATAAATCCAGATAACGGAATAGTTCATTCCATGCTTGATGATCGGGGTAGAGTGAAGAATGTTATTATTTACGCGACTTTAATTACGGAAAAAAACGGCATGAGTTTGTTTATTAAACGCGCCGCACAGATAAACTACCTGATTAAATCCGAATTCAATGAGTATAGCGGTAATAATTTCAAAAGAATACTGGATCAGCAATACCAGGATTCAATCAGGTTTAAAATAGCCGAAAAACTCAGGCGTAATTTACCGCTGGAAAAAATTAATTTAATGTGGGTGTTGCTTGAAATAGTTACAATGTAAAGGAATACAATGGCGGAAATATTATCACAAAAAGAAATAGACGCCCTGCTCTCGTCAGTATCCGATGAAGATATGGGAGGGGATATTGATACCGATGACGACGATGATATAGCCGTAGAAGGAAGAGCGGCAAACGTCTATGATTTTAAGCATCCGAACAGGGTATCAAAGGACCAGCTTCGTACTCTTCAGACTATTCATGAAACGTTTGCAAAAACGTTTAATGCGTACCTTGCAGTGCGGCTAAGGACCATTGTCGATATAAACCTGATCTCCGTGGATCAGCTTCAATATTCAGAGTTTATATTGTCGATATCGGACCCAAGCTGCATTTACATCTTCAGGGTGGAAGAACTCAATGGAGTTGCAATTCTCGAGTTAAGCCCTAACCTGGTGCTTTATATAGTAGACCGGTTGTTTGGCGGGAAGGGATCAGCAACCGATGAAGCCCGCCCGATTACGACAATCGAGCAGACTATCATGAAAAAGATAGTCGAAAAAGCAATGGAGAATCTTTCCACCGCCTGGCAGCAGGTTGCTCCGCTTACGTTTATTCTTGAAGGATTTGAAAGTAACCCCGATGTTGTACAGATTGCACCGCCAGGTGAGACCGTGATAACGATATCCCTGGAAATAAAGATTCAAGATACTTCCAGTTTGATGAATATCTGTTTTCCGTATTTGATACTGGAAGATATAATTTCGAAATTGAACGTCCAGCATTTTATTTCAATGTCGAGAAAAGATGTATCGGATGAGCAATCCCAAATTATCGATGAGCGGCTAAAATTGTCTTCGCTTCCCATCGTTGCGTTTCTCGGAAGAACGGAGATTGCTTTTAAGGACTTGACAAACTTAAAAATAGGTGATGTAATACGATTGAAAAACAAGGTTGACGACTTACTTGAAGTTACTATAGGGGGAAATAAAAAGTTCTTGGGACGCCCTGGTATTAAGGGCAAGAAAAAAGCCATTAAAATAGTCCGGAACGTAACGGATGATGATATAGAAGAACACGAATTGATATAATGAGCAGTCCGTACAGCAGGCAAAAATAGAAAAAAACTAAAAAGGAGTCGAATATGGCCATTAAACCGGAAATATCGGAATATATAAACTCGCATTCCGAAATGATTATTTCCGAGGCCAAGGAAATTCTTGGAACGATTACGAATAAAGAGATCGAATTAGAATTTCAGGGTGCGGAAGAGTTCAATTTTGACGATCTAAGCGGAATCTACGCTGAATCCGTTGTCGGAATAGACATGAATCTGGAAAGCGATCCGGAAGGCAAGATACACTTCTTCATCGACAAACCTACGGCGGCACGCGTGGGTTCTCTTATGATGATGATGGAAGAAGAAGAAGTGGAATTCTCCGAAGATCATATCGATGCAATGAAGGAGACCACGAACCAGATAATCGGGGCGATCTCCACCAAAATGAAATCGGCAGAAGAAAATGCCCCATCTCCCGGCGTCATGAATGCCCAGGAGGTGACGCTCAGTGCCGAAATGTTCGAACAACCGGATCTGATAACAGCCAAATTTTCTTTAAAAATAGCCGATAGCGACCCCACAACAATCGTGAGCGTATTCACTTCGAGTTCGGTCGAATCACTAATGAAAGGTGAAGCGGCAACCGAAGCGGCGGAAGGAGAGGCTCCAACAGAAGCGGCGGAAGGAGAGGAAGGCGCAGAAGCAGAGGAAGGCGGAATGGGTGACCTGGA
>JADFON010000186.1 GCA_022562855.1 Candidatus Zhuqueibacterota bacterium
CACTACGTGAGAGGGGGGATTCAGGGGGGTGTCGAAACGGTATTATAAACAAGAATAACATGTACTAAACCTTTATGCAACAAAGAATTACAGCAATGACCGCGAATTTATACCGGACACTAATGTCACCAGGTATCAAACCAATCTTCTTAAGAAGGAGGAGGAAGTTATGAAGAAGTCTTCTATGATGCTTCTGTTTTTATTGGTCACAGCATTTTTTTCTAATTCGTTGGCTCAGAATTGGGAGTTCTATCCGAACGGCACGTATGACAGCAGGATTACGAAACCGTCGGAATTTCTCGGATATGAACTTGGGAGCAGGTTTACGTTTCATCACCAGATAGTCTCATACCTGAAGCTGCTGGCTGAGGAATCCGACAGAATTCAATATCACGAATACGGCAAAACGTATGAACTTCGCGAACTGGTCTATCTTGTAATATCCGCGCCCGAAAATCTCGACCGGGTGGACGAAATAAGGCGGGATAATCTGCGGCTTGCCGACCCGAGGACAACAAGTGGAACAGCGGCTCAAAATATAATCAACACTAATCCCACAATAGCATATCTTGCTTACGGTGTACACGGCAACGAGTCCTGCAGTTCTGAAGCGGCTTTGCTGACCGCTTACCAGCTTGCGGCAGGTACCGACCAGACAACGCTTGGGATTCTGCGTGATGTGGTAACTATTTTGGACCCGATTGAAAACCCGGACGGGAGGGACCATTATTCGTTCCGCTACAATGCGGCTCTCGACAAAAATCCGAATTCTTCGCAAATAGCGGTTGAACGGTCTGCCGGCGGCGGCGGCAGGACCAATCATTATAATTTTGATTTGAATAGAGATTGGGCATTTTTGACACAGATCGAATCGCAGGAACGGGTAAAATTGTATAAACAATGGAAACCGCAGGTTGCGGTTGATTTCCACGAAATGGGTTCCGGGTCTACTTATTTTTTCTTCCCGGCTGCGACTCCTATTAATGCAAACTATCCCGACCAGCTCATGAAATGGCAGAGAATTTACGGTGAAGGAAATGCCGCGTCATTTGATTATTACGGATGGAAATATTATACCCAGCAGGGTTTTGACCTTCTCTATCCGAGTTTCGCAGATTCCTGGACGTCGTTTAACGGCGCAACAGGCATGACATACGAACAAGCCGGAGGCGGTTCGGCGGGTGTTATTCTGAAAAGGGGAGATAACGACTATCTTACGCTAAAACAGAGATTGTGGGACCATTTTACCACAGGTATGGCGACGCTTAAGACGTCTATGACCAATAAAATTGACCGGCTAAGAGATTTTCATGACTTTTTTGTATCCGCAATAGATGAGGGTGAAAACGGCGGCACCAAGGCATATATTATTCCACCGCCTGCCAATCCCTTTACTTTTAACATAATGCTTAAGAACCTCTTGATGCAGGATATTGAAGTAAAACGTGCAGAAGAAAGTTTTAAGGTCCGCAATGTTCGGGGTTATTTCGACAGTTCCAGCAGGGAAAAGGAATTTCCCGCCGGTACCTACGTGCTGGACCTTGCTCAGCCTCAGAAACGGCTGCTCAAAGTTTTGTTTGAACAGGACCAGGTCTTGACCGACACTTCATTTTATGATATATCAACCTGGTCGTACCCGTACGCAACAAATATCGAGACATACTGGACAAGCTCAAAAGTAAACGCACGCACTGCACCGGTAACGGAAGCCGTTCCTCTCAAAGGGAATGTGGCAAACGCTCCTGCGAAATATGCCTACCTGCTCCCTTTTAAGGGTGTGGAAACAACACTTGCATATTATGAACTTGCCAGGAACGATGTTCAGGGCGGAATTGCGAACAGACCGTTTACCATCGAGGGAAACAGTTATCCGCGTGGAACGGCGGTATTCTATACCGGTTCAAATGATGACAACCTGCATACCTTAGTGAGGGAAACTGCAAATAAATTCGGCGTTGCATTTACCGGCGTCAACACCGGGATAGCGGAAAAAGGAATCGATCTCGGTTCCGGCAGAATTTCGAAACTTGTCAAGCCAAAAATCGGGGTAGTCGGAAACATGGGTACCGTCAGGCATATGTTCGACCACCGGTATAACATCGATTTTATCAACATCAATCCGAGCAGGTTGACAAGAATCGACATCAAAGAGGTAAACGTAATTATCGCCGCCAGAGGTCTTAATTCATCCCTTTCCGGCGAAGATGCAATAAATGGATTTAAGGATTGGATTCGTGCCGGCGGTGTGTTCATTGGATGGAGAGGCGCCACAACATATGCGCTTTCCGATGACGTCAAGCTGGCAGACTTCAAACTGGCTGAGAGACCGGAAAAAGACGAAGAGACAAAAAAACAGGAAGAAGAAGAACAGATGCGGCTGACGGTCGAAGAACGTGAAACATACCGTAAACCGCTTGCCTCGCCCGGCTACTTTGTCCGTGCGTCACTCGACCTGACACATCCGCTTGCATACGGCATGAAAAAAGAAATAGCCGTCCTTAAATTTGGGAGGGCGGCGTTTGATCTTGCGCCGGGAGGCGGAATGGTCGGTGTATTTGATAAAAACCCGAAACTCAGTGGGTATGCACATCCGGACAATGTAAAGCAAATCTCGGATAAAGGATATCTTGCTCATTCCAGAATGGGGCGGGGTCACGTAATCCTGTTTACGGATGATCCGACCTGGAGAGAGTTTATGTCGGGGCTTGAACCGCTCTTTTTGAATGCGGTGCTTCTTATGCCGTCGCATTAAATACAACAAATTACACCCGGCGTCACGGACAAAAGTCCTGATGTCACAATTACACAATAGCAAATTATAATTGTTAACCCGTTGTGCTAAATAGAATTGATGCATATTGAGCATTTTTTGCTATGGTTTACACCAAGTCCTTCTGTCATTTCGATCCCGTATTATGGGAAGAAATCTCATTGTAAAGATTTCTCGGCTACGCTCGAAATGACATTGATATCGAACCTAATAGCATGTTATTAAAGAACTTGCGTCGAATCGAAAATATTTTCTTTAATTAGCACAACGGGTTATTATTATTCAAAAAAACCGGAGAACTTATCTTTGTTTTCGCTCATCCATGTTTCGAATGTTTTAAGACCAGGATACATTGACCTCGCCTGATCCATTTCTTCTTTCCTGTTAGGAATAAACTCTGCATTAAATGCAAACATATTTGCAAGATCATCAGCGCCCGGAAAACCAAAAGATGCGAATACTTCCTGCGGGATGTGGCTGTAACCGACTTCCCTGCCAAGCGCATGTGACATTGTTTTTGCATATTCGGTTCCGGTAAGATCATCGCCAACGCCGCCGACTGTTTTTCCGTAATATTTTTCGGGAGAATTGAACATTTCTTTTACTATTCCGCCCAGGTCTTCAATACATATACCCGCAAGAAGCGTATCGCCCTGTGGAAATCCAAATCCGTAACTATCGTCTTCTTGCTTTTGCGGGGGAAAATAGCTTAAGAAATTTTCATAATAAAATGCAGCATGAACAAAAGAATGTTTCACATCAAGACCTTCAATATAATCTTCAAGCTGCGCTTTCAATTGAAAATGAGGAACATCATATTTACTCTTTGATAATTTATCTATATCCGGCAAAGAACTGTAGATAAAATATTCCGCGTTTGAATTGTTGACTGCGTTGGATAGATTTTTCCCCTGTTGAAATTCTTTGTCAAAGTGTTCCCAAAAATTTGTAACACCGAATACTCCCCAAACACCTTCAAGTGCAGAATTCAAACTATCTATGTTGTCAAAATCTCCTTTAACAACTTCTGAACCGGCTTCAGCAAGAGCTTTTGCTGCATCTGAATCTGCATTTCTTGTAAGACATTTTACATTAAATTTTCCATCTTTTAATAAAAATTGTGCGACACTGCCACCCTGCGCGCCGGTTCCGCCGGTAACGAGAATCGTTTTTTTATCTGACATTTTTTATCTCCGTTATTTGATTAAAATTTATTGGATGAAAAAGTTTTACTATGTTGAGAGTGTTGCAAAACCGTTTTTGCTAACTGAATTTAGATACTGCCACGACAGGAGGTCACTACTGAAAACCGCGAAAAAAGGGGCTTCATAGTGGCAAGCCCAATTACGGGACCACGTAGTGGCAGGCAGGCAGGTTAAGTTCAGCATGATGGTTTCGTGCTGGTGATTCCGAACTCTCCAGAGAGGGACGGCTTGAACTGCGAACCGGAATCTACAGATAAAACCACCAAAAACCAATGCTTTTTATAATTGTGCAACACTCTCTATATAATATTAATGATTATAACAACAATATTTAAGCAAATTGGCTCATTTTCAATAGAATTTTCTTTCCATATAATTATGTTGAAAAAACCTGATCTTTATTTCCACCGCCCTATTCTGCTATCCCCAAAATTAGAAACACCCGGGCTATTTTAAACCATGATAGCAGCGATTTTACCGTACGTGCGCTTACCAGAAACGTCAACTCCGATAAAGCGAAAGAGCTGGCAAAGTTAGGCGCTGAAGTAGCCGCCGCCGACGTCGACGACGAAGAAAGCCTGAAAAAGGCGTTTGAAGGCGCTTACGGTGTGTACTGCGTAACATTTTTCTGGGAACATTTTTCGCCCGAGAAGGAAAATGCTCATGCCGAATCGATGGCAAAGGCAGCGAAACATAACGGCATTGAACATGTTATCTGGTCCACCCTTGAAGATACTCGTAAGTGGATACCTCTCGACGACAACCGTATGCCAACACTTATGGATAAATACAAAGTTCCGCACTTCGACAGCAAAGGTGAAGTCGATCATGTTTTTACAGACCTTGGTGTTCCTGCGACGTTCTTGCTGACTTCATTTTATTGGGATAACCTCATTCATTTCGGTATGGGACCGAAGAAGGGTCCCGACGGGAAAATGGCTTTTACTCTGCCCATGGGAGACAAGAAGCTCCCGGGCATCGCCGGAGAGGACATCGGTAAGTGCGCTTATGGAATATTTAAGAATAATAGCAAATATGTCGGCGAAACAGTTGGCATTGCCGGTGAGCACGTGACCGGAACACAGATGTCAGCCG
>JADFON010000187.1 GCA_022562855.1 Candidatus Zhuqueibacterota bacterium
CTGAATTTTACGATGGGGTATAAATTATATAGCGCTGATAATACGAATGGGATCTATCTGGAGGTTGGATACAATATAAATGATCATATCTCATTATTTATAGGTGGTATTACCAATGCAAGTGTTTTAAATTTTTCCGATGACAAGGGTATAACAAATATTGGAATTAATGCATCAAAAGATCTTATGATCACTGATCGTTTTACTTTTCCTTTAGAAATATCATTAATTGTCAATCCTAACTATAGAAATATTTCAAAAGTTCCCGGAGTAGGTCAAAATCCAGTAAATTTTGTAGTGTCTGTTGTTTTTTAGTATAAATCTCAAACCAATTTTAATTTTAATTTTCCTTTTGGTATTGACTTCCAGTCCTGTTTATTCACAGGATGCAGCCGGTGGAGAGACGAAGGGTTCCACACAGATAGTCTTACTCGGCACGGGAACTCCGAATGCCGAACCCGACAGGTCGGGGACTTCGATAGCGATTGTCGTTGACGGGACGCCGTATATTTTTGACGCCGGACCGGGGCTGATCAGGCGGGCAAACGCTGCAGTTGAGGCGGGAGTCGGAGGTCTGAAGGTAAGCGGTATAAAAAGAGCTTTTATCACGCATTTGCACTCCGACCATACGGTGGGGCTGCCGGATCTTATTTTCACTCCCTGGGTTTTGGATAGAGAGGAACCGTTAGATGTATATGGTCCGCCGGGTATAATGAACATGATAGACCATATTCTTGCAGCCTACGAAGAAGACATCGCGATGAGGATATATGGAGACCAACCGTCGAATACAGAAGGCTACAAGGTGAACGTTTTCGAAATACAGCCCGGAGTAATTTACAAGGATAAAAAAATAACCGTAAAGGCGTTTCTGGTGAATCACGGGTCGTGGGATTACGCATACGGTTACCGGATCGAAACCCCCGACCGTGTAATTGTTATTTCAGGCGATACCGCCCCAACCGAGGAACTCATCAAAAATGCCGAGGGGTGTGACGTACTGATTCACGAGGTCTATTCAGAAGCCGGATTTCAAAATCGCACTCCTGAGTGGCAGACCTATCATTCGGGTTCTCACACTTCAACGATCCAGCTTGCCGATATTGCAAAAAGAATAAATCCGGAACTGGTTATCCTGTACCATCAACTTTCAATGGGGGCAACTCCCGAAGAAATGCTCGCCGAGATCGCCGATATTTACAAGGGTAAAGTTGTGTATGGTAATGATTTGGAGATATATTAATATATTCTCACAATACTATTTATCGAAATACAAGCCCTTATGCACTTATTACATAGATGAGCAAACTCATCCCAATGCGATGACCCGGCTGACTGCTTTTTTCATTTCCGAGATTTCTTTTTGTATTTCCTTGAGTTCTTGTTTATCGATTCTGACTTTGCCGTCTTCATCTGGTTTGAGGGCGCGGGAAAACACCGAAATTACATCCACGGTTTCCTGAATCAAACCGAATACTATATTTATTTTTTTTCCGAGTACTTTTTTTGCGCCGAACACCGACAATACGAACGTCAGCCCGCCAACTGCAAGCGAACCGTTGTGCGACAGTAGTTGAATTATCCAATCCATGTTTTCTCCCTTTAGTTAGTTAGATGTTTATTGTTGGGTTTTTTTATTTGATTCTTTATTAGGGTAAAGAAAAGAGTCACTAATTTTTTCAATTGTGTATCACACATCCCCCTTGATCCCCCTTCAAAGGGGGATTGCTGGAGTTTCGACAGCCGTTCCACCCTTGCGGGATACGCCGCCCCAATTCACTTGTTGACCACTCACGTGGCGGGATAATGACAGAATACTTCATACAAATTATTGTCCATGCTTAGCGGTTTGATCACGTGGTTTGTCTCATTTAAACACATATCGTATAAATCCCTGGATTATTGTCAAGAACAGACCTGTGGTCAGTATCCACAGCCATTTTCCTGCGGCAATCCGGAATCCGGTGTTCTTGCCAACCCGTGAGTAAAGCCCGTTATCCGGATCGAAAAGGTTCATTTTTATTTCGTGAATATCGTGCTGCAGGTTTGTTTGCCCTTCGAGGATTTTTTCGGTTATCTCTTTAATTTCGGTAATCGTTTTAGTCATAGTTGTCTGGAATTATTGTTCATTGGTTAGATTTTTTCCTAATTATTTTGACGCAGATTTTCACAGATTTAACATGATTGACACTGATAAAGACAAAAAACCCACCTCCTGTACCCCTCTCACATGGTAATAGAAGGAGAAGTTTTGTTGTCATTCTTATTTTAATTAGATAATTTTTTTCACTATATACCAATTCGGTTTTTTGTTACCGATAAATAATCGAAACTGGTAAACGCCATGGAGTGAATCACCGGTAAATGCCCCAACCCGGTTGTTTTCTCCCCACTCGAGTATGGTTACACTATCGATATCGTTTAAATTTTTTACCGAATCGAATTCGATATCATATATCGAGCTCTCACTGTCAACATCGGATTGCCAGAATCCCGGACACAAATATCCCCGGTTCAGTTTTTCCACATCGTCCGCTTTCATATAGAATGTCTCGGCGCAGTTATTCTCGTCTTTTATTCGAATACGTATCTTCGCGAACGGTTGACGGTCATTGGATTCCGAGTCACTGAGAAAACTTTTCTGACCTTTGCTGCTTTCAATACCTGTCTCACCGTTTTTAATCTGTCGTTGAGAGGCAATTCTTGCAGACTTTTTATTGAGAAAACTATCCATTAATTTGAAGGTCTCGATAGAATCGGGTTTTTTATCGATCCTGACTCCTATTACCCGGGGGTTTTTCCAACTGATTTTGTTGTCAAGATGAGAAACAGAATCCACTTCGACAAGAATCGTATCTCCATCCCTGCATTTTATAGGCGTTAAATGGGTGGCTCCAACATATTTCAACCCGGTACGGTCTTTTATGCTTGCTCCATGTATCCATCCGTTTGACTTGGCGGTACTGCTTACTACAGATACATCAAGGACAAGTTTTTTTGATAAAAACACCTTCCGGGAGGAATCACCGAACCGGCTCGCCAACGGCGTCAGCAAAACGCCCTCATGCGTACTTACCGATTCAATTTTATCATAGAGTTTATCGTCTCCCAGCGAGACTCCGAAAGGTATGCATTGGATGACCCTCGAGTCTTTGCATATCTCTGAAAAATGCTCTAACCGCTCAATCAGAAACTCCGAATTCTTTGTGGTTTCATCACTGAAATCCATCACTTTGACGCTGAAGCGCGGTTTTTCAGGAAAGACATTTTTACCTGAACTATCTATGGACAATTCGACCCTGCTTTTTCCTTTGAAAGCGATTAGCCCTGCAAGAATTTCACATGAATATAAATTCATGATCTTTAATTCCCTTGCAACATCTGCGAAGAAATCCAGGAATAATTTTTCCATTTTGGCATATCCCTGCGGCAGTATAAATGAGATTGAGTCTATGTTATTTATTTCTCCGGCTGTATTTTCATTTTTTTTCTTTTGTAATCCAATCGAGATTTTGACCGGTACGGCGTTATATTGCGGCATTACAACGAGATGTTCATCTTTACACTCCATTTGGGAGGTATCGAATATCTTTTCCGGCGCCCTGTTTAGCTCTTCACCGGCATCGTAATAAACGGAAAAATTTATGTCGCAGTGATTATCTTTTTTGATCTCATCCCGATTATGTATTTTTCTGTCTATGCCTGTATCTTCGTGTCCGTCTTTATTTTGAATAGGGGGCAGAAATTCAATTTCAAGCACAGATTTATGGTTTACTTTTATACATGGAGCGGAATCCAACACAGATTCGCACACGTTTATCCTGTCTGCAAGGTAACCGGGAAGGATTTCTCCGAGATGCTCAAAAGCATTTTTATCCGGAAGAATATCTATCAAACCGTCTGTCCAGCCATGTTTTGCCATATCGCCGGTAATATAAAGGCTGCCGGACTGAATGTTTTGAAAATACGGCAAAATATCCTCCTTGTGAATCCTCCTTTCGGGATTTAATTTGAACAGCGACGCCTGGCTTTCATAATCGGCTTTCACGTTATTGTTTAACTCAAATCCAGTACCCGGATGCCCCCCGGCAAAAACAATAGAACCTTCAAGTACGTCTCCGATATCCTCATACCAGAAAAAGCATAACTTACCGTCATACCTTTTACCGGGCACATGGTCACACAACCTGATATCTTTTTTGCATATTCCGCATACGGGTTTTTCAAAGTACCAGCTAATGGAAGCCTGATGGTAAATACCGCCGTCAATATTCAGCCTGAGGTCTTCTGCCTGGGAATGGGATTTCATCCAGTAGATTTTCGGAACAATAAAATTCATTTTCTCTATTTTTCCGGTTTCGATATTAAGCGCCGGGTGGCTCTCGATACTTCCTCCAAAAAAACGGGCAATTCCTGCGGTTTCTTTCCGGTGACCGATCAAGCATGAAGCGCCCTGTGTCTTATTCAGAAGATCAGGCAGGTCTTCCGTATGAAATCTTCCAAAGTGGCAATTAATGCCATCACCGGCAAGACGGCACTTCCGGACATAGATATCCTTGATTTTGACAGGAACCGGAGGGGGGTTCGAGAGGTTGCTAATGACAGCGATATCGTCGTCCGAAACAGAAGTTGTACCGGTATCAATTGTACCGGCAAGGCTATCGAAAATACGGATCATGCTATTACTCTCCCCATTAGTCTTTCGTTGTTGTTAGTCACTATTTTCTTTTTACAAATAATGCATACAGGGAAATAATCGTCGCTTTGGATTGCAGATTCCCGGTTAATCGAACAGCGGCAAAATTTCGAGCCGCTTGTTTCAATTTTTTTGTCTTTTTTCGAATTTTCGTCCAATTCTATTCTCCTGTTTATCGTATTATTAAGGTAGTTTTAGTAATAATTGTATTTGAGTAAGCTTCAAGCATTTTATTAAATAGTTACGGAGAGATTGCCACGTCGCTACGCTCCTCGTGGCGTGAGCCACCACTCTCGTGGCAATGACAGAATGAACATATGCACCCCCTGACTCAGTCTGCCTGACGCTACGTTTCTCCTTATTTG
>JADFON010000188.1 GCA_022562855.1 Candidatus Zhuqueibacterota bacterium
GTTGACAGTTTCAAATATATCAATAATCTTTTATTTGATATTTAGATTCTCATACCTTACATTGCGAAGCAAATGCAATATTCCATTATTACCATCCGGAAGTAATTTCTCTTCTAATTGATAAAATTCAATAATCGTGAAAGGAAAGCAAAATGTTGAACCGTAGATATCTTGCGAGTATGGCTTCATTGGTTTTGACCTTGTCATTAGTATTAATTTTGATTGGTACGGCGCTGCCTCAAGACCGTACCGGCAGTTCGGAGATCACCGCGATCCGGGCTGGAAAATTGATCGATGGAATCGGCGATTCGGCAGCCGACAATGTAATAATCCTTATTACCGGAGACAGGATAACGGATGTCGGGACTGATGTGCGAATTCCGTCCAATGCAACGGTAATTGACTTAAGCGGGTATACCGTTCTTCCCGGGTTGATCGACACACATTCGCACATCCTCCTCACCCCGGAAAACCCAGCCGGCAGTCCTGTTCTTTATAAGTCGATACCCTACCGGACTGTCGAAGGCGTGCTCGCAGTAAAGCTGAATCTCGAAGCCGGTTTTACAACTCTCAGGGACATCGATTCCGAAGGCGCTAATTTTGCCGACGTCGGTATTCGCGATGCGATAAACGACGGCTTGATACCCGGACCGAGACTTCAGGTGGCGACTATGGCGCTCTCTATTACCGGCGGACACATGAATGTCACGGGGCTTGCGCCGCATATCGACGTGCCGCAGCTTGCAACTATCGCCGACACTCCCTACGAACAGATAAAGGAGATACGCCGGCAGATCAAATATGGAGCGGACTGGATAAAACTGTACGCAACCGGGACACTCCGCCACATTAACAGGGAGACGTTCGAACCTCTCAACCAGGTAACTTTGGAAGAAGTCAAAATGATCGTCGCGGAGGCTAAACGGTGGAACATTCCCGTATCCGCACACGCATACGGCGGTCAGGGGGCGACAAATGCTATACTGGGAGGTGTGAGGTCACTCGAACACGGTTTTGCGCTCACGGATGAACAGCTTCAAATGATGGTCGATAACGGGACATACTGGTCGCCGACAATAACCGTTTATCTGCCGTCGAATCCGCAAGAAGAGAACGATCCTTTCACCCGGAGAATCGTTGAATCGCACAAGGACACATTCGGCAGGGCTTTGAAAATGGGTGTCAAGATCGCTTTCGGAACCGACGTCGGCGGTTTCGAGCACGGAAAAGGTGCGCAGGAATTCAAATTAATGGTCGATTACGGCATGACCCCCATGCAGGCTATCAAGTCGGCAACAATGACGGCGGCGGAACTCATGAGACTGGAAAAATCGATAGGCAGTATCGAAACCGGCAAATACGCCGACATTATCGCAGTCAGGGGAAACCCGCTGGATGACATCACCATACTTGAAAACGTTGCATTCGTTATGAAAGGCGGAATGGTTTACAAAAAATAGAGAACTTTTTGCGGTAAACAGCGTGTAAGCATTATCAATGGTTTCTTAGTGCAATCTAATAAATCAACTATCAGTACAACACCTTACACTCAGAGGCAGTGCTAAACAGTCAATAGCATTGCCTCTTTTTTTGAAATCAAGCACATCTTTTCAAAACTGAACTCCCGATTTTTTAATTCTGACCAATTCGAATTTCATTGATAATGTAATTATATTTACTTATATACCGGATTATTAATTGCAACAAAGGAATCAACAAAAAAGGAGTAATCAATGATTGGCAGAAGAATTTTACTCAGCATATTATTTTGCATAATAATTGTAAATCATTCCTTAGCATTTGACCAACTGGTAGGTGCGCGTTATCCTTCTCTATCGCCGGATGCTGACCAGATCGCTTTTTCTTATGTGGGTGATATCTGGACTGTGTCTGCCGGCGGAGGAAAAGCAGATAAACTGACAAATAATCTTGGTTATGAATATAAGCCGGTCTGGTCACCTGATGGAAATTTTATAGCTTTCACATCAGACCGGAATGGAAATGACGATATTTTTGTAATTTCTTCAAATGGGGGGACACCGGTCCAATTGACATTTAATACATCAACAGATATCGCAAGCGATTTTTCCCCGGACGGAGAATGGATCTATTTTCGGTCATCAAGATCATCGAGCTCCGGTATTTTCAAGATCAAAACTACGGGCGGCAATGCCGTTCCCCTTCTCGATTCCTATTGGGCATATCCCTACGACCCAAAAATAAATCCTTCCAATAATTCAATGATCTTTTCACTTGGCGGTGAAAATGGTTCCTGGTGGCGTAAAGGATACAGGGGTTCAAACGCTTCAAAAATATGGATAAAGAATTTTAACAGTGATGAAGCTGATATTGTGATTGATGAAACATCAAATAGTCACTGGCCCGCGTGGAATGTCGACGCTTCAAAAATATTTTATGTTAGCGAAAGTCAATACAACAATAAAAACATTTGGATGGCTGATACTGGAGGATCCGGTAAAAACCCGGTGACAACTTTCAGAGACGGGAATGTTTTGTGGATGTCCCTGGCAAGAAATAAAGATATAGCAGTTTATGAAAGGAATTTTGGGATTTGGGTAACCGACTTGAACACAGGAAGATCAAATGCAGTAAATATCGAATCCCCTGTTGAGACAAAAGCAAATTCTTCATTTTTTGTAGATAATGCTAATGTTTCCGAATATAGTCTTGCGCCGGATGGGAAAAAGATCGCCGCAGTGATAAGAGGCGAGATCTTTGTATCATCTGTTGAAGGCGGATACGCAAGAAATGTGACAAATACTTCCTGGAGAGAAAGAGACATAACATGGGATAAAGAAAGCAAAAATATAATTTACAGCTCGGATGTAGACGCAAACAGGAATCTTTATAAAGTTTCTGCGATTGGCGGCGAACCGGTAATGTTGACAAATACGGTTGATGATATTCTAAACCCGGTTGTCAGTCCCGATGGGAATTATATTGCATATTACAGAGGTCACAGACAGATAAGGATCATGAATACTGATGGAAATAATGACAGATTATTAGTAGAGGATGATTTTGGCGGACGGTTCGCAAGTGGTTACACCTGGTCACCAGACAGTAAATACATTTCTTACGTTGCCGGTTCCTCTCATAATGATATATACGCGGTCAATGTTGAAACGAACGATATACTACAGCTTACCGATACTGCGTATGATGAAGAAAATCCCTACTGGGCGCCGGATGGAAAATCTCT
This sequence comes from Candidatus Zhuqueibacterota bacterium, assembly GCA_022562855.1. GTDB lineage: Bacteria > SM23-31 > SM23-31 > SM23-31 > SM23-31 > JADFON01. The sequence continues at coordinate 3,224 of JADFON010000188.1, forward strand.
CTATTTTTCCTCAAATAGAACAGGACACAGTTTCCCCGAATTTACCGGTAAATGGGATATTTACAAACTGGATCTGAAACCGGAAATGCCGGAATTTGATGAAGATGACTTTGAGGAAATGTTCGAAGATGAAGAAAAAGAAGATGAAGATGAAAACAAAGAAAACGAAGAAGAAGTGACGGTAGAATTTCAACTTGAAGACATAAACCTGCAGACCACAAGAATTACAAACACACTTGGTAACGACAGAAATTTTTTGATCTCCCCAAAGGACGAGGACAAACTCATTTTTGTCTCAAATATCGATGGCAGAAATCACCTCTGGCAAATGGATCTGGAAAATAACAACAGCCGTTACACACCATATATGGGAAGTTTGAATAATCCTTCAAGTCTTCAGCCTGATGAAAGCGGAAAATTTATTTATTATCTGAGCGGCGGAAAGATAGGCAGGATCAATTTGAATTCCAATAAAACGGAACCGGTTAATTTTAATACAAAGATCGAAGTTGACAGAACTGCCGATTATGTTCAGATGCTTGGTGAATTATATTATACCCTGCAACATTATTATTATGACGAAAACCACCACACATTAGACTGGGATGAAACATACGGTAGATTTTTACCGGTATTGACACAAGTTAGAGAGGATAAGGATTTCCGCGATTACGCCAATATGATGATCGGAAACCTGAATTCGTCACATACCGGGTTCAGAATGCCTTCTACAATTTCTACCGAAAAACCCAGTGGATATACCGGGGCTGTTTTTGATTTTACCGGAAATAATATAACCCTAAAAAGAATAATCAAGAATTCTCCGCTTTATATTTATCGTGACAAAGTGGCGCCGGGTGATGAGCTTATATCTCTGAATGGTGAATCCGTCGGTACTTCTGAAAATATCTGGAAAGCTCTGAATGGCAATTCCAACAAACGCCTTAAGATGAAATTTAGAAAATCCGATTCCGGAGAAGAGGTCGAAGTATCGGTCAAACCCGGTTCCGGAGGTGCTGAAAACAGGCTCAAACTTGAGGAATGGATCACCGGCAAAAGGGATCAGGTCACAGACAAAACCGGGGATGACGTAGCTTATCTTTATATGAGAGCAATGGGAAGAGGAGACCTGAACAGGTTTCTGCTTGAATTGGAGAGGGACGCGGTTCCGAGAAAAGGTCTGATTCTTGATCTCAGGTGGAATAATGGTGGCAACGTTCATGACAGGGTGATCGATGCGTTGACCCGCCCGGTCTACGCAAAGTGGAAGATAAGAGGTCTCTCCGAAACCCAGCAATCTACCTTTGGCTTTGCCGACAAACCGATCATCATTATTACAAACGAGAGAACGTTAAGCGATGGTGAAATGGTGGCAAACGGGCTAAAAACACTGAAAAGAGGTCCGATTGTCGGAACAACTACCTATGGCTGGCTGATCTTCACAACATCGGTGGGATTGATAAACGGCGGAAATTTCCGGCTCCCTTTTTGGGGATGTTATACACTTGATGGAGAAAATCTTGAAACGATGGGAGGAGTTATCCCCGATATTTCGGTCGCAAACGACCTGAATAATGAACTAAACGGAACCGACCCCCAACTTGACCGGGCTATAGAAGAAATATTGAAATTGATAAAGTAAATTTGTATGTTCATAAATAGTATCTAATTTATTTTGATAGGTGAAAAGAGATGATTATGAAAAAAACACCTTTTGCTCTACTGATATTTATTCTATTCACAAGTAATGTATCTTCGGCACAGGAATTCGATAATAAAGGAGTGATTGATTTTCTCCATCGTAATAATCGCTTCT
>JADFON010000189.1 GCA_022562855.1 Candidatus Zhuqueibacterota bacterium
TTTGAATTGGAAAAACGTCGTTTTGAATTTAAAGTGAAATATTTTATTAGTTTGGAAGATGCCATTGAATGGACAAAAAAGGAAGTTAATAATCTTATTAAAAATTAATAATCATCGCTATTGTTTTTTTGTTTTTAACTTAGAGAAAATCATGGTTAAAACCAAATACCCACTTTCGAAAGAGTCAAGTGAATCAGGGCTCATTACCAAACTTGACTTTTTCAAAATATTTGTTCGAAGTTTCTTTATACAGGCTTGTTTTACGTATAAATATATGCTGGGAACCGGTTTTGGGTTTACACTCTTACCGGGTATACGGCGAATGGCAAAAAACAGTGAGGATATAGGAAAAATTCTTTCACGGAATTCACGGTTTTTTAATACTCACCCTTACCTTTCCTCGTACGTGATTGGTTCAATTCTAAGGCTTGAAGAAAAATCACAAACCGAATCGGTCGAAGAGAGACAGGACAAAGAAAAGATCAAACAGAGACTATCCACCATCCTGGGTTCCCTGGGAGACCGGCTATTTTGGAAATACTTGAAACCGTGGGTATCGGTCATCGCATTGATAGTAATCTTTGCTTTTCAAAGTAACGATAATTGGAATTATTATGCGGGAGTGACAAGTTTTATAGTAATTTTTAATATTTTTCATTTATTTTACCGTTGGCGCGGACTCAAAGAAGGTTATAAAATGGAGACCATGGTTATCCAAAGTAAAAGTATCATCATTATTGAAAAAATGAACAAATTTATTTCGAATTCAACACTTGTTCTTATCGGAATTCTGATAATTGTTGAAATTAACTATATTTTTTCTAATAGTATAATTGGCGCGGCAATTCTAATCTTGGCAGGATTTTCTACTTTTTATTTTAGTTTTAGGAAAATTTCTCCTGCAATGGGTATTATTTCCGGTCAAATAATTGCGATTATTCTCTATTTTGTTGCTAAAATACTGCCCTAAAATTAATATTGTTGCGGTAATTACCGTTTATTTGTGGTACACTTCGAATTGACCAAGTATTATTGGGTACAACCTAAGGATCTTATGACAGAAAAGACAATCCAAGTTCAAAATATATCAGGAATTCATGCCCGTCCGGCAGCACGGTTCGTAAAGTTAGCATCACAATTCCAATGTCAGATCAAACTTATCAAAGACAATTTAGAGGTCGATGGTAAAAGTATCCTGGGAATTATGTCACTCGCCGCTGAAAAAGGGAGTAAGTTGACAATCAAGGCAGATGGCGAAAAAGAATTAGAAGCAGTTGAGCAACTTATAAATCTCTTGAAGAATATCTTTAAAGATGAAGAAAAATCCCAAATATAAAAAGTCGTCCGAAATAATTCTTATTGGGCAACCCATTTCTCCCGGAATCGCCATTGGAAAATCCATATTACTTGCCGACGACTATATTGAAACCAGGAAAAGGGCAATTCACGTTAAGAAAATAAATAGTGAGATAGAAAGATTTAATAAGGCACTGACAGAAACGATTCAAGATCTTCGCTTGATTATCGAGCAGGTCGGCTCCAGGGTGAGCGCTCACAAGAGAGAGATATTTGACGCCCATCTGATGATCCTCCAGGATAAGGTAATTATAGAGCAAACAGTCAATGATATTAGAGAAAATAAAGTAAATGCCGATTTTGCATATTTTAACATTATGAGAAGTTATCAGCGTAACTTGAGCGCCTCAAAAGACACCTATTTCAAAGAACGGGCGATTGATATTAGAGATATTAAGAGAAGGGTAATTAGAAAGATTCAGGGTGAAAAGCATGCAGGTTCGGCAAATTTGAAAGATAAAATTATTATATCCAGAAATCTAAATTTATTTGATATTTATGCCATTGCAAAAAACAAAGTAGAGGGGATTATTCTCGAAGGGGGTGGCAGGACTACTCATGCAACAATTATTATTAGAGCTCTTGAAATACCTTCTGTAATCGGTGTTGAAAGAATATTGCAAAATGTTAACGCTGAAGACGAAGTAGTGGTGAATGGATTAACAGGAGAAATTATATTAAATCCTGATAGTCCAACATTGAAAAAAAGTATTACAAAGCGAAATAATTACAAGAAATTTGAGCAGCGTTATCTTGGAATTTCTGATTTGCCGTCGGTTTCTAAGGATAACGTAGCTTTTGAAATTGATGCAAACATAGAATTGGATGACGAAGTCGAATCTGTTTTAGCTCATGGAGATTTCGGTATAGGTCTTTTTCGCTCGGAGTACATATTTATGGCTAAAGAAAAGCCCCCTACCGAAGAGGAGCAGTTTGTAAAATATGCAAACGTTGTAAAGCGGATTCACCCGCATCATGTATCAATCAGGACTATCGACCTCGGCGGAGACAAGTTTGCGCCTTTTTTAGAAGCGGAAGCGGAAAACAACCCTTTTTTAGGCTGGCGGGCTATCCGGATTTGCATCGATATGCCGGATTTGTTCAAAATACAATTACGTGCAATCTACAGAGCAGGAATACTGGGCAATGTCCGGTTATTACTCCCGATGATCACCTCGATTGAAGAATTAAGATATGTCAAAACATTAACTGAAGAGGTTAAACTTGACTTGAGTAATCAAAATATCGAATATGATGCAAATATTCCTATAGGAGTGATGATCGAAGTTCCATCCGCCGTTATGATTGCAGATCAACTGGCAAAAGAGGCAGATTTTTTTTCGATCGGAACAAACGATCTTGTGCAATACGCTCTTGCCGTAGACCGAGGAAACCCAAAGGTCGCATACCTATATAATTTTTTTCATCCGGCAGTTCTGCGATTGATCGAAATGATCGTTAAAGCAGGAAATGACCATAAAATACCTGTATCAATGTGCGGTGAGATGGCAGGCGACCCATTCGCCACAATATTATTATTTGGCATTGGGATAAAAGAATTCAGCGTAAGCCCGGTTATGATGTTGAAGATAAAACAAATCCTTCGGTGTTTAGAATTTAGTGAAGCACAAAAAATAGCGGGGCATTGCTTAAAGATGCAAACCGCCGATGAAATAGAAAACTATATGCGAAATGTAATGTTGGAGCTTTTTCCAAACATGGATGAAGATAATTTTTTTCCAGAGAACTGCTGATGAACATTTTACCGTTAGTACAGTATAAAAAAATCCATTTTCTATAATAACTGTTACATTATAAGCATGTTCATCTAATCAGAAGAACTAAATTTTTAAACAATAAAAAATGAATATTCTTACAGCTATCAACCGATTCGACAAAAATAATTATCTTGATTTTCTTGTTCATTTTCCTGAACAAATCCAATTTGCGTTCGACTTAGACATCCCGGAAGAAATTACCGCCAATAGAGAAATTCATAACGTGGTTATTGCCGGTATGGGAGGTTCTGCGATTGGCGGTGAACTCCTGCAATCTCTTTATTCACATGAATTAACCATCCCGGTCAATGTAGTAAGAGAATACAACCTGCCTGGTTTTGTAAACTCCAAGACTCTTATACTATTATCGAGCTATTCCGGTAATACCGAAGAAACTCTTTCAGCCTATAAGAAAGCTGATAAAACCGGAGGAGCAATTGTTTGCATAACGACAGGGGGAAAGCTTGCAGAAAGGGCGCGCAAGGATGGACATCCTATAATTTTTCTTCCTGAGGGTTACCAGCCTCGCGCCGCAATAGGATTGTCGTTTATTCCTCTAATAAGAATTTTCCAAAAAATCGGTTTTTTGAACGACAAATCCGTAGATATTAAAGAAACGGTCAAACTGATCGGCGAATTGAGCCACAAATATTCCCCGGAAAACGGAGAATTATCCGAACCGTTGCACCTTGCTCAAAAAATCTTTGGGAAAATTCCGATAATTTATACAGGACCCTCCCCTTTTGAAGCGCTTGGGACGAGATGGAAATGCCAATTTAACGAGAATGCTAAGGTCCTCGCTTTTAATAACCGCATTCCGGAATTGAACCATAACGAAATTATTGGCTGGGATAAAGAATTTGCACAGTTGGAAGATCTATTTGTCATTTTTCTCCGCGACAAAAATGAGGAGCAGCCAATAAACCGCAGAATAGAGATAACAAAAGAATTAATAGCGAAGCTGACAAATGAGTATACTGATATAACGAGCATGGGTACGAGTATATTAGCGCGTGCATTTTCCTTGCTTTATTATGGAGACTTTACGAGTTTCTATCTTGCCATTCTTAACAAAAAGGATCCATCAGAGATAGACAACATAATATATCTTAAAAACAAATTGCAACAACCGTCCTCACCTTAAAAGCGTCATAGATATGCCTTCACAACTTTTATTGCAACGCTTTCAATATAACCGTTTGAGAAAAAATATAATTGTAATTAAATCCAATAATTAGTACATTTAAGTTTATATATTTTTATGGTAATTTAAAGTCGATGAAAGCGATCATTCCCGTTGCAGGCGCCGGTACAAGGCTGCGTCCTCATTCCTTGATTATACCAAAAGTATTGATCAATGTGGGTGGAAAACCTATTCTGAGCCATATAATAGATAAAGCTCTTGATTCAGGTATAGACGACATCGCTTTTATCATCGGTTACCGTGGTAAACAGGTAAAAGAATTTGTCGAATCGAATTATTCATTCAACCATACTTTTATCGAGCAAAAAGAAATTCTCGGACTTGCGCATGCAATAGGTCTTGCGGGGGAATTTCTAAAAAACGAACCGGTTTTTATTATGCTGGGCGACACGGTTTTTGAAGCAGATATTAATGTAGTCTTTTCAGGCGAGTATTCTTCTATAGGGGTAAAAAAGGTTGAAGATCCCAGAAGATTTGGAACAGCGGAACTTGATTCCGGCGGATTTATAACCCGATTGGTTGAAAAACCTCAAAATCCGGTTACTAATCTTGCTCTCGTTGGACTTTATTATTTAAAAAATGGGAAGTTGCTTCATGATGCAATAAATGAACTGATCGGAAAGAACCTGAAAACAAAGGGAGAATACCAGATTACCGATGCCCTTCAACTGTTGATAGACAACGGCGAAAAA
>JADFON010000190.1 GCA_022562855.1 Candidatus Zhuqueibacterota bacterium
AAATAAATCAAGAATTACCAAAGTACTATTAAGTTGCTTAAGTGTAAGATACATTGCAAAATAACGAGTTTATCACAAAAAGTAAATCAAAAAGTGTTTTTGAGCGGGATAAATAGCGCTCTAAAAAACAAAAAAACAGACAATATGTCTGTTTCTCAAATTTTATCAATTCATTTGGGCGGCATTTCATCATAGGGCACGGCACGCCGTGCCCCTACGGTTGACATGTATAAACTGTGTGTTAATGTTCAATATTTATCTGCTTACAAAAAAAATTCATAAACGATCAACTTCTTACATCCTGAACACGCCGAATTTATGTTCGGGTATGGGTGCGTTGAGGGACATCGATATCCCGAGGGCGAGTACGTTTCGAGTGTCGACCGGGTCGATGATGCCGTCGTCCCACAAACGCGCGGTGCTGTAATATGCGCTGCTTTCCTCTTTATACTTATCAAGCACCGGCTGTCTGATCTTATCGATTTCCTTTTTTGATAATTTCTTCCCTTTAGCCTTGAATTGGTCGATTTTTATCCTCTCGAGTACATCCGCTGCCTGTTCGCCGCCCATAACGGATATCTTCGCCGTGGGCCACATCCACAGAAGCCGAGGAAAATATCCCCTGCCGCACATCGCATAATTTCCTGCGCCGTGCGATGCTCCGACAATAACCGTAAATTTCGGAACCTGAGCAGTTGCAACGGCATGAACCATTTTTGCACCGTCACTCGCAATCGCTCCATGTTCGTATTCTTTGCCGACGATAAAACCGGTAATATTCTGCAAGAATACAAGAGGGATTTTCCGTACCGAACACATCGAGACAAAATGGGCGCCTTTTTTGGCGCTTTCCGAAAATATCACACCGTTATTGCCCACAATGCCGACCGGGTAACCCATGATATTTGCATACCCGGTTACAAGCGTAGTTCCGTAATTTTGTTTAAATTCATGAAACCGGCTCCCGTCTACTATCCGCGCAATAATTTCACGAATATCAAACGGTTTCCGGAAGTCTTTCGAGACAATACCGTAAAGCTCTTGCGGGTCGTATCGGGGTTCCTCAACTGTTTTCATTGCAAGTTCAAATTTTCGCGGGGTGTTGCAACATTCTATAATATTACGCGCTATTTCAAGAGCATGTTTGTCATCGACGGCGTAATGATCGCTGACGCCAGATATCCGGGTATGTACGTCCGCGCCTCCAAGCTCCTCAGGCGTCACGTCGGCTCCTGTTGCCGCCTTTACAAGCGGAGGTCCACCGATAAAAATGGTCCCGGTGTCCTTGACGATTATTGTCTCATCGCTCATAGCAGGAACATAAGCCCCGCCTGCGGTACAAGAACCCATGACAATCGAAATTTGGGGAATGCCTTCAGCCGAAAGACGCGCCTGGTTATAAAATATCCTGCCGAAATGTTCCTTGTCGGGAAATACGCCGTCCTGAAGCGGTAAGAACACACCACCGGAATCGACAAGATAAATGCAGGGAAGACGATTTTCGAGGGCGATTTCCTGCGCCCGGACATGTTTTAAAACGGTGATTGGAAAATAAGTCCCGCCTTTTACCGTGGCGTCGTTCACCACGATAAGGACTTCCCGCCCGTGTACAACGCCTACGCCTGTTATGATTCCGGCGCAAGGCGCTGAATCGTCATACATTCCGTTTGAGGCAAGAGTGGAAAATTCAAGAAAAGGGGTGTTTTTGTCAAAAAGGAGATTCAGGCGGTCTCTTGCAAGGAGTTTTCCGCGCCCGGTGTGCCGTTTGCGGGATTCCTCCGGACCTCCTGCCTTTGCGCTGTCAAAGCGCGTTCTGAACTCGGCAAGACGTTCCTGGTAAAAGGCGTGATTTTCCTTAAATTCCGGGGAGCGTGGATTGATATTCGTTTCTAATCGGTACACGTATTTTTAGCCCGATAAAATTTTCTACGTGGGAACGCATTTGTAACCGTAACAGATAATTCCGGCGTCACCCACTTCATAAATTTTTCGGAATTCGATCCGCACCTTTGTACCTGCTTTCAGATCATCAGGATCACAATCAGCAATCATCGACGTGATTCTGACACCGTCATTGAGTTCGACAATGGCAACTGCGTAGGGGACTAAATCCCGGAAATGCGCAGGGGCAACGTGAATGACGGTATAGGTAATGATCTTTCCCTCGGTTTCGAGGTTAACTTTTTCAAAGTTGCTTGATTTTGTCGAAGGATTTACAAGACGCGGCGGGAAGAAAATTTCGCCGGTCTCTTTACATTTGTTTCCTTCGTACCTGTATCTTTGCGGGATTTCTCTCCAATATCGTGCAGGTGTGGACATTAGACTGCCTCCAATATCTGGCAAACGCCGCTTGCGCCGCTTCCGCCCATGTTTTGCGTCATACCGGTTCGAGCATTGTGCACCTGTCTTTCCCCGGCTTGACCGCGCAGTTGTTCTACAATTTCAATTACCTGGGCAACTCCCGTGGCGCCGACAGGATGTCCCTTTGATTTCAGACCGCCGCTGGTGTTGACCGGAATTTCACCGCCAATCGCCGTGCGTCCCGTAGAAGCCATACAGCCGCCCTGACCTTTTTCTGCGAAACCGAGGGCTTCTACAACGCAAATCTCCGCGATACTGAAACAATCGTGTACTTCGCACACATCGATGTCCTTCGGTTCTTTGCCAGCCATTTTATATGCCTGCATTCCGGCTATTTCAACCACTTTAAGCCAGGAAGGGTCCTTACGGTGATGAAGCGCCAGGAAATCAGATGCTTGTCCTATCCCGGCGATTTTTACCGCCGGGTTGTTTTTGTAATTCATTGCCATCTCAAGAGGGCAAACTATGACTGCGGCGGCGCCGTCGGTTATCGGCGAGCAGTCGAGAAGCCGGAGAGGGTCGCAGACCATTATAGAATTCAAAACCTGCTCCGTTGTCACTTCAAATTGGTACTGCGCGTTGGGATTTAGATTCCCATTATGATGATTTTTGACTGAAACGGCTGCCAACTGTTCTTGTGTTGTTCCGTATGTGTCCATATGCAGACGCGCAATCATTGCATACAGTCCCGGAAACGTGACGCCGTTATATACTTCGTATTCCTGGTCTGCCGCAGTGGCAAGAGCAGCAGTCGCATCATTGCCATCGACGTCGAGCATTTTCTCAACACCGCCCGCAAGAACGATATCGCTCATCCCGGAAGCAACTTCGATAAAAGCCTGCCGTACTGCCGCACCTCCTGAAGCACACGCCGACTCTATACGCGTCGAGGGAATCGGGGTGACGCCAAGATAATCCGCCATCAGCGCGCCTATGTGTTCCTGACCTACAAAAAGTCCGCTTGACATATTCCCTATATACATGGAATCGATATGATCTACGCCGGCGTCTTCGATGGCTTTTAAAGCGGCTTCAACAAAAATATCTCTCAGCGACTTTTCCCATAACTCCCCCCATTTATTCATGCCGACGCCGATTATCGCAACATCACGCATTACACTGCCTCCTGTAAATTCTCATTATTGACACTGATTTATTATGATTATCACCGATAACAATTAAAGGATTTTAACAGCCGGAAGTGTGATAAACCGGTGAAAATCTGTGTCAAGATTATCTCTTGATTTTGCCCCTGTACTTGGCGTATTCTCCGTAACTCAGGTATTTTTTGTTTCCGTCAAGCATTGCCCTCGTCTGTACAGTCTTTTTCTGAGTTTCAACGATATGGTCGGTTATTTTAAATACAAAACCGTCGCTTCCCGCCCCCGATCCATACGAGACCATAAAGATAAGATCACCCGGTTTAGCAATGTCGAGAATAGCGGTCAATCCCATCGGCGACGCCCCTGAATAGGTGTTGCCCAGAGTCGGCGCCAGCCAGCCTGTGTCCATTTGTTCCTTTGTGAAACCAAGCGAAAGACCGGCTCTCTGAGGAAATTTACCGTTCGGCTGATGAAAGACTGCAAATGCATAATCTTCCGGTTTGGTGCCGGATTTTTTCAAAAGACCTTTAGCGCACGCGTTTACATGCTTGAAAAATGCGGGTTCACCGGTAAATCTTCCCGCATGCGAAGGATAGAACTGATGTTCACGCCTCCAGAAATCCGGTGTATCGGTCATGTAGGCATAGGTTTCAAGGACTTCGGCAACGACCTTCTCTCCACCGAGGATAAAAGCCGCCGCCCCGGCTGACGCTGAATATTCGAGAGCGTCACTTGGACAGCCCTGCGAAGTGTCCGCCCCGATTGCCAACCCGTACTTGATAGAGCCTGACCGCACTTGTTCAAGACAAACATACATACCTTCCGACCCGGCTTTGCAGGCAAACTCAAAATCGGCGCAGTGAATTTCCGGCGTAGCGTTTATCGCTTCCGCCACAACCGTCCCGCTTGGTTTAACTGCATAGGGATGAGATTCGGAACCGATATAAATCGCGCCAATATCTTTTGGGTTTATCCCACACCGTTTGATGGCATTCCGAGCCGCCTCTACCGACATAGTGATTACATCCTCGTCAGGTCCCGGCACCGATTTTTCACGGAGCATAAGCCCTTTTTCCATGCTTTTCGGATCTGCGCCCCAAACCTTGGCGATCTCTTCAATCGTTATCCGGTTACGCGGAATATACGACCCGTGACCGACTATCCCGACTTTACCATTATTCTTCATCTATGGTACCTCACAAACCTACAACAATTTGTATGTGCAGTATTTTTTTGTCTATTTATAAACAAAACAAAAAGCAAAAATGCTCCGTAAATTATATTATAGTTTAGGAAAGAAATACGTAAATTTCAAGTAGAATAAAATTGAAGGAAGTGATTTCAGCAACACTTTTGAATGCTCATAATAAGAAAATATAATTTCTTTCATTGGTCCAGATGCTGTGGAGGTACCAATGAAACAAAGAATCAATTAGCTAGTAGAAAAATCTAATTAAAAAAGGTTATTATTAGAATAATGCACGATATTATTACTGTTGGTGACGCCACCATAGATACATTTACAAAAATCCACGATGCCGAAATTAGGTGTTCGGTAAATAAAGA
>JADFON010000191.1 GCA_022562855.1 Candidatus Zhuqueibacterota bacterium
AAAAGGAAATATTTTAACCAGCGGATCGATTTTTACTAAAATCGGTTCGAACAATGATGATTCGACAAGTATTATTGGGAGAAAAGAGCGTATTGCAGAAATTGAAAAAAACATAAAAAGTCTTTCCAAAGATTTAGATAAAACAGCCGCATCGATCAAAAATCAGAATGATTTGAAAACCAAAACAAAGATAAAAATAGAAGACTATGATAAACAGAATGGTGCAGTTTCTCGAGAATCGGAATCTCTTAAACAAAAATCTCTTGTCTTCGATTATGAAATCCAACAATTGACTCAAAATATTGTACAGAATAACTCAGAGATCGAACTTCATAAAACATTTCTAAAGAGTACACCAAATGTAGATACAATCATAAAAAATATTTCGAAAATTGAGATAATCAGGGATAATCTTCAATTGGAACGCTTGGAATTCCATGAGAAAGAGGAAAGTCTTGAGAATGAGCGGCAATCTATTGAAAAGCATTATGCTGAAAACCAGGCGAATGTTACCCGGCTGAATCAAATCTTGCTCAATTCAGAAAGAGACCTTTTAAGATTAAATGATTTGCAGGCGGAATGCGAAGACGACTTGAAAAACAGGCATAACTCATTGGACGAAGCAGAGGCACAATCCAAACTTACTCAAAAACAGATTGGCAAGTTTGAAAAGGAACTGGAATCTTTATTTGAAGAACAAAGAGAATATGAAAACAGAGTGCTTACGAGCAGGGAAGAGTTGGCTTTGATACAGGGAGAGAAAAAAAACGATATAGATGAGTTTATGGATTTGCAAAATCAATTGAGTTCTGTCCAAAGTGAAATCCAAAATAGAAAAGAACAATTAGTGGAATTTCAACAGGAACTAAAGTTTTTGAAGAATACGTTGCTATCGAAGGGAATATCTCCCGATACTATTGAAATTGACAATGAAGAATTTGATTTGGACGAGATTATTAAAAGAAAACAAAAGCTGATTAGGACAATCGAGTTACATGGTCCTGTTAATCTTGAGGCGCTTGACGAATACGATAAGGAACGAGAACGGTTGACATTTTTGCAGAAGCAAGCCTCCGATCTCGATGAAGCAGAGAATATTTTAATAGAGACGATAGATAAAATCAATCACACTGCACGTGAGAAATATGTTCAAACGTTTCAACTCGTCAGACAAAATTTCGTGAAAATCTTTCGAAGTTTTTTCAACGAAGGTGATGCTGATATGAAAATGGAAGAAATTGCAGACCCTTTAGAGGCAAATATTGAAATATTCGCACAGCCCTTCGGGAAGAAAATAACTTCGATAAACCTGTTGTCAGGCGGGGAAAAAGCGCTTACTGCAATTGCAATCCTATTCGCGATATACCGTGTTAAGCCAAGTCCATTTTGCATATTCGATGAAGTAGACGCTCCGTTAGACGATGCGAACATTGCCCGTTTTATCAGTGTTCTCAATGAGTTTTCGAAGGATACGCAGTTTATCGTTGTGACCCATAATAAGAAAACCATGGAAGCTGCACGAAACCTATATGGCGTTACAATGGAAGAAACGGGTATTTCTAAATTAATTTCGGTTCGGCTTGACAAAGAACAGAGTCACAAGTCTTCGGATATAAAGGAGGTTAAACCGGAATCTTTGAGCAATTAACATGCAACTAATCAAAATATTATATACATGAAATCCTGTTTTGATGGAGTGTGAAATGTCTGAATCTCATTTTGACTATTCAGTATCACAAAAAGGTGAAGTTTACATTATCGTAATACATGATTCGCGTTTGGATTCAACAAAAGCCCCCCGGTTTAAAACGGAACTATTACGCGTGATTGCGGGCGGGGCAAAAAAAGTTCTTATTAATTTGCGGGATGTGGAAACGATAGATAGTTCCGGGTTAGGAATTTTGACATTTGGAAGACGTCAAATGGATGATAACGGCGGAACGATTTCTGTCTGCTGTCTTCAGGATAAGGTGTTGAGGTTATTTAATATAGCAAAATTAGATAGAGTTTTTTCCGTATTCGATACGGAAGAGGAAGGCGTTAAGAATTTATGATTTATATTTGTTGATATATAAATTGCTTATAAAGCGGCATTGATTATCCTTTTTTGTTAAACAGTGGTGTCAAATCCATTTCTTGAAGATCTCAAAATATTTACTGCATTTCTACCTATTTCAATTGGAGGTATATTGAGCTTTGAACGGATATTTTGCTGAAATTCTCGGGCGGTTTTCACCCCGGAAAATTTTATTCCATTTTTCGTAGGCTCTCTATCAATCCTGGGGTTTGTAACGGGGTTAACAGGTTGTCCATTTCCTATAAATCTAATAGCCTGAGTCGCCATTTCTTTTCCTCAATAAAAATAATAAACTATAAAATTTGCCATATAATATAATACACCATTCTTATTATCGGCAATAAAGGGAAAAACTTTAACATTTAAGATCTTTTATTGCTGTTATAAACTAAGGCATTTTGATTTTATTCTTTGAATTCTTTTCAAATGAACAATGAAAAACATGTATTGGTCATAGCATATTATTTTCCTCCTTGTGGAATGGGCGGGGTTCAAAGAGCGGTTAAATTAGGAAAATACCTCCCGTTATATGGATGGAAAGTCTCAGCGCTAACAGTAAAAGAAATTGCTTATTACCAAAAAGACAGATCATTATTGGAAGAAATACCTGAAGTCAACATATATCGATCCGGATCGTTTGATCCTTTACGAATTATTCAAATTTTCAAGATGAAAAAGGGGGGAGAAAACCTTGTCTTTAATTCCGGGATTTTAAGGAGAATATTCCGTTTTTTTGATAGATATATATTCATACCTGATTCCAAACTTTTGTGGATTCCTTTTGCGTATTTAAAAGGTCTTGGCATCATTAAACACCATAAAATTCAGGCTATCATCTCAACCGCCCCTCCGTTTTCATCTCATTTGCTTGCGTTATTATTAGCGAAAACTTTTCGCATTCCACTTGTGACTGATTTCCGTGACAGTTGGACTAAAAACGACTTTAGACCCGAAATGAAATTTATATGTTTACTGTTAAACCGTATGCTCGAAAACCTTGTTTTGAAGAACTCTCAGAAAGTAACGTGTATATCCAAAAACATTTTAAACTATATCAATGAGCGATTACCTGCGCTTGGCAAAGATCATTCCCTGATTTACAACGGATTTGACGATGAAGATTTCCCACCCACTGAAAAATCAGCATCAAAATTCACTATAATTATTTATGAAACCGTAACAGAATGGGCAGATCCCGCTGTGTTCTTGCAAATTTTAATCCGTGCCACCGAAATCAATAGCGATTTCAAAGACAATCTTGATATCAAGATTATTGGAAATATACTGGACGACACCTTTCAAAAAAAGGTAAGTGGGTCGTCTATTCACGATAAATTCTCCTTCCAAGGTTACTTAAATCATAAAACGGCAGTAAAGCAATTAATATTAGGCGATTTACTGCTATTTTCAATTTCAAAAAATAAATCACCCGGTATGATTACTGGCAAAATATTCGAGTACTTAGCTGCCGGTATTCCAATTCTTGCCTCTGTACCTTCAGGGGAGGCTTATTCTATTCTAAAGCAATTTGGTAAAAACATCTTTTTCATGGAAGAAGGAAATGAGGATGAAGTAATTAACTTTTTGCTTTCTGAATTTACAGAATGGGAAAAAAATAAAGCACATAATGTACGCACCGTGTTTTCGGCAAAAACAGATAGTTTAGCAAAGTTTACACGTAGAAATCAAGCAAAAGCCTTTGCAGACATTCTTGACGAATTAGTAATTTAATCTATAAGCCAATGCTTTTGTGATTTTGGAAAAAGATTCCGAAACCCCAAAAATAATGGGGCAGGCTAAGTTCGGAATGAAAGTACCGGTAAACGTCAGGCTGAACTTAGCCTGCCTGCCCCGTAATTGGGTCTGTCACTACGCGCCCTCTTGTTTTTGCGGTTTCAGAATTCAAATCTGGAAAATACAAAGGTACTGTTATAAGCATCATTTTTCAACACAAAGTGCACATGAGTGAGTTATTATGACATTCGCCACAAGCAAATTCTCGCCGGAACTTGAACATGAATGGGAAACTTTCGTTTCTGACTCGAATAATGGGACGCTGTTTCATCTTAGAAAGTTTTTGAATTATCACCCGGATAACCGGTTTCCGGATGCTTCTATTATTTTCAAAAAAAACGGGCGCTTAACAGCAGTTATGCCGTCAACGATATATGTGGTTGAGAATGAACAGATTTTTTATTCACATCCCGGAGCTTCATACGGAGGGTTAGTGCTATCGAAGAATGTAGGTCTTAAGGACACGTTCGAAATTGTACGGCAATTGAAAAAACATGCAAAAAACAGAGATTGCAGCAAGATTTTGATGACAATTCCGCCTCCTTATTATTATTCGAAGTATAATTCCTGTCTCGATTTTGCACTTTTAAAATCTGGCTTTAAATATAAAATCAGGGAGCTTTCTTCAGTCCTGGAGCTTGATTCAGACCCAGATAAGCTCCATTTTAATTTTGCTGATAGTGTTAAACGTGCTATTCGGAAGGCTGAAAAAAATGAATTGGACGTTTCATTATCTGTAGATATTAAAACCTATTATTCTATCTTAAAGGACAATTTGGAAATGCGTCATAATGTCAGACCGACTCACTCTCTTGCTGAATTAGAATGGCTTTTTTCTAATTTTCCAGATAAAATCAAACTCTATGCTACAGATTATCATGGTGAAATGGTTGGAGGAATCGTAACATTTAATTGCAACAGCAAAGTAAATTTAGCATTTTATATAGCTCACAAGCACGATTTTCAGAGTTACAGACCGGTAGATTACACCATTTGGAAAGTCATATGTGACTCAATTAAACAGGGTTTTTTATATCTCGATTTTGGGACTTTTACTTTAACAGAGGAGGCGAATTGGGGATTGTGTAGATTTA
>JADFON010000192.1 GCA_022562855.1 Candidatus Zhuqueibacterota bacterium
TAAGGTTATCAAGGAATCTGGCATCGCCGTGTTACCCGGTATTATTCCAGTTCCAGGCCACCCAGGCTTTGAAGAACCCAACTGATAGACAGGGCACTACTGCGGAACCTGAAACCCCTTCGTCGCCACCCACTGACAGCTGACTACGTGCTTCTCGGTAATCTCCGGCCACCTGGTTGAGTCGGCTGCCGGCGGCCGCTGCGGATCCCGGCCCACGAAGGCGCCGCAGCTCAAACAGCCGTAACCACCCTCCAGCCTAGCGATCCCCATGGCCACCACTGCCCCTTGGTTCTCGCAGTCGTAAGCCAGCTGCAGGGCCTTGATGCGTGCCATGACTGGATCGGTCATTCCCCGAATACTGCGGTGAAAAGATTTAATCATAGGGCCGCCCCATTTCCGATTTGAACGACGCACAGCAGCAACCGCATCACCAGCATGTACACCACTAGCCCGATCATTATTTTAAAAAACATCTCAGCCGCCTCCCATCCTGCGGCGACCCCTCGCCGTTATTATGTCGATTTTTGGCCAGGCCGGGTGTTCAAGGTCTGATTGACCGTCTACGGCTATATCTTTCCCGTTGTGGTCCCGACATACCAGGCTGCCGCAGTAATAAACCCGTTCTCTTTTTTGATTTCAGCATAAACTTCCTCAAAATCACCAAGAAGCGGGTAGTGGCTGGATTTGCGTAGAAGTGTGCAAAGCAGGCGGAATCTGACCTGCTTGGATTTTGGTTTGCGCGTTCTCAAGAAATCTCCCCGGGTGACAGCTGCCATCCGGGGTATCCATCCCACATTTGTTCGTTGATCTCTTTTATTTTATTCAACGCCCTGACGCCCTTCCCGGAGAGTTTGTAATAGCGTTTACTGAGACCGCGTCTCTCCTCGGTTGCCTCCCCTTTAAATGAGGTGAGGTACCCTTTCTTTGTCAGCCGTTCAAGAGGGCAGTACACGCCGCCAAGTGAGACTTTTTTTTCCGTGATCTTATGAATGTGTTTGTAAATGGTGGTGCCGTAGGCATTGTCTCCCAATTTCCAGACCGAGAGCAAAATCATCTCTTCCAACTTTGTAAGCATTTCCATTATTGAATTCCTTTTTTGGGTTTACGATTTCTAATAATTAGAATACGTAAATAAAATCAGAAAGTTTCAAATTCTAATTTTTAGAATATTATAAAAACATAAAATGTCTGTATTTCTTTTGATTATAACTTCAAAAGTTTAGTAATAAAAAAAAAGTTCGAGTATTAAAACTCGAACCTTAATATATCGCAATAAGGGAATTACTGTTGAAAAGATCTATATTTTTATTAACAGAACCCGTTGTGCTCGTTAATTTTGATGGATAAAATGCGTTTTTGTTTTGTTTAAGCCTAAATTTGTATGTCATTTCGACCGTAGTCCTGATTTTTTGTGTGAAAAATCAGGACGAAGTGGAGAAATCTCAGCATAAAGATGTCTCGACTACGCTCGACATGACAACAACGTTACGATTTAAATATGTGTTTTTATAGAATATTTGGTATGAAAACCGCCGTATAACAGAAATACTCTAACGAGCACAACGGGTTGATATAACAAAGTATAATAATTAAAAAATATAGGGAAAGCCAGAACCAGCTTTCCCTACATTTGATCTCCTATTGAGCCGGACCCGGCTCAATTGTGTACATACCTGCTAAAGGTAATAAAATTCTTACTTTTTTCCGCC
Organism: Candidatus Zhuqueibacterota bacterium; assembly: GCA_022562855.1. GTDB lineage: Bacteria > SM23-31 > SM23-31 > SM23-31 > SM23-31 > JADFON01. Next base: position 1,710 of record JADFON010000192.1, read on the forward strand.
GGTCATTTCTAACAGCTTAACTCTCAACGCTTCAGGATCAGTCCAGCCCTGCCAGAGAGCGGTTTTTCCTTCTTTGTCTATGACAATCAGGCTGTTCGGAGCTTTTCCGCCAATGGTGTTCTGAATATTATCCTTTGTAAATTCATCGATCAGAATAGGAATTTTCAAATCGTGATCATCGATGAGGATCTTGGCGTAATCGACCCGTTCCTGATAAGTTTTTGTCTGCTTCCTGTCGGAAAAGTCTAAATTTAGCATTTTCTGACCGGGATGCGGCTCTCGTGCATACACGGTGTAGACTTCTACTCCTTTGTCTTTGAAATCTTCATGAATTTTATTCATAGCAGGTATCGTACGCAGGTACGGCGGTCAAGTACAAGCCCCCATTTCCAGCACCACGATCTTATCGCGGTGTTCGGAGAGCTTGAATACCTTCCCCTCGTACGTTTTCAGCTCAAAATCGTCTATAACCGAACCGATCTCGGGTCCGCGCCAAGGACTCATCATTCTCGGACGCCGCCGCCGCTGCCGGGTGTCTTGAGCAAGAAGCGTATCAAAGAGCATAACAGTAAACACCATACACAAGAGGCTCGCCATAATCGATCTTTTCATTGGCATCCTCCATGCAGTTAATTATGATAAATCTATTACAGAATAGTAAGTAATACAATACTCTTATTAAAACATACAATACTATTCTTGTATAATTCAAAATCCTTATGAATGCCAAGCGCTATTTCGCGTCGATCGACAATAACATTATCTTTCATTAATCGATGCCTGAATCAATTGCATAAATCTTTCGTTCGGTTTTCTTCCGCCAGGACTCTGAGTAAACACGAGGACAATCAGTTCCCTGCCCGGATCAACCCAGGCAGATGTACCGTCCGAACCGCCGTGAGAAAAAACCCCGTCTCTTGAAACACGCCACCCATAGCCGTAAAAAGAGTTTTGTCTCTCAAGCTGTTCGGGTGTATAGATTGATTCCGTTTGCGGAGAGGTCATAGTTTCTACGGTCTCAGAATTTAATATTTTCGTTCCGTTGTAAACGCCGCCATTAAGGAACATCTGGCAGAAAATCGCATAATCCCACGCTGTCGAGATCATCCCTCCCGAAGCCCGGACAATCGGGTAATCGGGCGGGTCTCCGGGTTTCCAGCCCGCTGTCCTTGCGCCTCTTCCGCGCCCTGACCGGTAAATAACGCCCATGCGGTTCAGCTTTCCGTCCAGCTTCTTCGCGATTTCATGGTTATAGCTGTCCGCCATCCCCAGTGGATTGTACAATCTCTCCTTCAAAAACGATTCCATCGACTGACCCGATGCGATTTCTATCAAAGCGCCAAGCGTGTTAAATCCGGCGTTGCTGTAGCTGTAAGAGGTTCCCGGAATCTCGGTTGCGCCGGTCTCGCCAAACCGTTCAATCTCCAATACCAGGCTTGGAGCGTCGGGGTGTTCCGCAGATTTCTGAATCAGCGGTCGGTAAAATATGGGTCCGATCCGAAACCCGCTTGTATGAGTCAAAAGGTGGTGAATTTTTATAAATCCTGACCGGTAATTGTCGAAAGCCGGAATGTGTTTTCTGACATTATCGTTATAATTCAGTTTACCTTCATCTACGAGAATACTGATCGCCGCAGCAATCGTCGGCTTTGTATTTGACGCCATCCGGAACATCGTATTCTTTTCCATCGGCAGGTTTTTTTCGACGTCTCTCAAACCGACCGGCTCGTGAACAACTACTATGCCTTTTCGAGCAACGAGGAGTACCGCGCCCTTCATTTCATCCCGGTCGACAGCTTCCTTATAAAGACGGACGCCTTCAGCCAGGATACTCTCGTCCATCCCGGCATCGGAGGCGCTCCCCGGTCTCAGAGTAATGTCCTGCGCAAAAAGTGAGGACACGCAAAAAGCAAGGATTATTGTAAGCAATGTCATGCGAAGTTTCATGGTGTTCTCCTCTAAGTGGTTTTTATTTTGTATGTTAGGCTTAAACTATTGTTGAATAATTATATTTACTTATACCTGACTTTTAACCATGAGATTGCCACACCCCGTTTCGCTTCGCTCACAGGGTTCGCAATGACAGTTTTTACACACAGAATTATTTCAAACCGGCGTAAAATGTTTATATTTGGTTTCGATTCATCCTCTATAATTACATTTCTATAGTTATCTGTCTTTGCGAGGAACCCGCATAGCGGGAGACGTGGCAATCTCCTGAATCAACTACTCACGATATAAATCCACCCACTCTTTGTTGATCGTTTCCACCAATTCATTCTTCCGATTTCTATTCCATTTTTTGATCTGTTTTTCCCGATTCAACGCTTCATCGATGGATGTAAATTCTTCGAAATAGACCAGTTTTGAAACATTATATTTTTTCGTAAATCCCTTTATCAATTTGTTTTTGTGCTCGGTTATTCTTCTATTCAGGTCATTTGTAACGCCAGCGTAGAGAACGTTGTTGTAATTGTTTGTTAATAAATAAATGAAATAGGTTTTTTCATTTGGCATATAAATATCACTTTTTTTGGAAAAGTGAGGAGATTGCCACGTCGCTACGCTCCTCGCAATGACAATTTGGAGGCAGGCTGTCATTGCGAGGAGTCTCGATTATTCGAGACGACGTGGCAATCTCATCTTTTCAGATAATTTTTATTGCATATTTAACTCATAAACAGGGGTCGAACAAACACTTTCATAAATTAATTCTCCAATTTTATTCTCTCTTTACGGTTTCTTTAAATACCTCCACCGTCAAATTGAAAAAATCGCCAAAAATGAAATTATCTCCGTGTTTATCTTTTAGCAAGATAGTGATCGGGAGTTCCATCTTTTCCCGGAACGGAATAACTCTCTCCAAATCACCGGACAAATTGACAACAAATATTTTTAGCTCATCAACTTTTGTCCTCACATTATAATACAGCTTACCATCTTCGACAACGACGCCTTCATGGAAAGAAAGCACGGATATTCTTCCGTCTATCCAACCTTTCCTGGCATTATTGATATTTTTCGCGTACTTTTCTTGAAATTCCTTGACATTTAATTCAATTTTAGATTCTAACTCTCCGTTTTTATTAAATATGTCAACAAACGGCAGACGATTGTAAACAGCGTATAATTTTTTATTATCAACAAAAACATCGGCGCTATTTAATATCGCTTCAACGCTGAGGTCATTTACACCTCCATTAAATGACTCTCCAAAAC
>JADFON010000193.1 GCA_022562855.1 Candidatus Zhuqueibacterota bacterium
TATCGGTAACACCCAAAGCTCATTGGATATTTTTGCGCTTATCAGTAAATCGTCCTTGCTTACGTTTTCCGACTCGTCATTCAGTTTGCCTTTGTTTTCATCAAAGATCGTAACCGTTTCTTTTTCGCCCCCGGTCGAGGGCACGTTCACCGATACTTTAGAAATTCACAGTGACGATGCACAACTTCCTGTAATAGCAATTCCAGTCAGGGGTACAGGGATTCTCCCCGAAGGTGAATACTGGGCTACGGGTTTGCATTTTGGACAAGTTATAAGGGGGGGTGGAGTAGATTCTCTCAGGATTCCCCTTGTGAACACCGGCGCCCTCCCTCTTTTAATAGTAAGTATAACTCACAAAGCGCCCGGTTTGAGCGCTGTATTTTCTCTCAGCAATACTACCGAAGATATTAAACCGGGAGACAGTTCGAACGTATTTATTTCATTCTTGCCCTCGTCGGATACACTTTTTCTTGATACAATTGTTGTGTTAACCGATGGAAAGAACATCACTACTCAGGAAATAATTATTTCAGGTGATGCGATTTCCCCCCGGATAGAAGTATCAACCGACTCTATAGATTTAGGAATTGTCGATATCCCGGATAGCGAATCGAAATTATTTACCATAAGCAACACAAATAATGCTTTACTAATTATAGATAGTATAGTAACCGCAGGTGTTGTTTTCTCTGCCACAGTTGAGAGTGATTCAATATTCCCGGGTGAAAGTAAAATTGTCACGGCGGTTTTCAGTCCGGATTCGAATATTGTCTTTTTAGATTCAATTTCAATATATTCGACCGATCCGGAAAACCCGCTGACATTAGTGTATATTACCGGTTCGGGGAAAGCCCCTTTACTGCAGATAACCAAAACGCTTCTTTCGTTTGATTCGGTTGCGGTGGGAGATTCCCTGGTAATTTCCGGCACATTGTTTAATTCCGGTAATGATACGTTGGTTATTTCCTCCTTTTCTGTTTCCGGTCTTGCATTTAAAATTACGCTTATATCGAATTCAATTGTTATACCGGGTGATTCAGTTTTTTACCGGGTTGTGTTTTTACCGGACACAAACAAAACGTACAATGAAACAATCACCGTTAGTACGAATGACCCATTGAATCCAACGCAGGCGGTCAATCTTGCCGGAGTGGGCACCGGTCCTGAAATTTCCGTGTCTTCTGCATCCCTGTCCTTCGCTGACACACAGATTGGCGACACGCTTTCGCTGCCGTTAACGGTTTTCAACACGGGCAAAGAATCCCTTACGGTTAATTCCGTCAGTAAGCTGACTGCTTCTTATTCTGTTTCCCCGGTTAGCGGTGTGGCAGCGGTAAACGATTCATTAACATTGACAATACTATTCATTCCTCAACTGAACAGAAAAAATCTCGATACGCTTACCATTAGCTCGAACGCACTAAGTAACCCGGTACTGAGAGTCCCGTTAGCAGGAAACAACCTGCCGCCCGTGATAACATCGCTCCCCGATACTATCAAGAATGAAGGCGATGTTTTCACCTACACTGTCACAGCAAACGACTCCGACAGTAACGTCCTGACGTTCGGTTTATTATCACCCCCTAATCCACCGTCAGGGATGGTAATAAACAGCCAAACAGGATTGATCGCGTGGACTATCGGTCTGGTGGATTCGGGAGCTCACTCTATCCTTGTGGAAGTGCAGGATGAAAAAGCGGCGGCAGATACGCAGGCGTTCTCGATAGTGGTATCATCGGTTTTTAACAGCCCCGTTTTCACATCTTTTCCGGACACAATAATTCATGTCGATTCTCTATTCACATATCAACTAACCAATACTTCTGAAGCTGGTCCGTTAACATTTAAATTACTGGTTTACCCCCTTTTACCCACACTTATGACATTATCAGATTCTACGATCAACTGGCTGCCACAGGAAACAGGGTTTTTTAATATCGTCGTACAGGCAGCAGATACACTGGGCAAAACAAGCAGGCAATCCTTCACGATTCAGGTAACGCCCGATCTTGCGCCCGTTTTTTCAGTACTTCCCGATTCTGTTATATTTGAAGATTCTTCATATGTGGGCAAAATTACCGCAATCGATCACGAGAGTGACAGCCTTGTGTACAGAATTACCGAAGGTCCCGGTGGTCTTGTAATCGACCCGGAGACCGGAGACCTGACATGGACGCCTGACAATAATGATGTGGGTACAGTGAAGGTTACTTTCAGCGCAACCGATACAAAAAACAACACAACCGGGATTTCGGTCAATTATACCGTCTTGAACACAAACGATCCCCCGGTTATTTCTGGGATAAACAATACGACCGTAAACCAGGATGATATAGTATCGCTTCAGTTTTCCATCGACGACCCGGATGTCGGGGATACCTTGACAATAACAGACAACACTTCACTATTTGACGCCGACACAACCGGATTTTTGATATTCAAGCCGGGTAATTCGGATGTTGGCGTAAACGATATATTAATAATAGTGTCGGACGGTCTGGCGGAGGATTCCTTGAATTTTTCCCTGACAGTATTGAATATCAACGATCCGCCGGAATTTCAAGATATACCGGATATTTCCATATCAACCGGTGTCTTGTTGGATTTGATTCTTCTCGCTGTCGATATTGACGGGGACACCCTCGTGTTCTCATTACTGTCGGGACATACAGGAGCTGCACTGAATGCCGGCACAGGCAGGTTTACGTGGACGCCGCATGATTCTCTTGAAGGAGTAAGACCGTTTCAATTCGCGGTATCCGATCCATTCGGATTAAGCGACACGCTTGACCTCACTATTGTAGTGACTAAGAGTAAAAAACCTCCAGTGGCATTTTCGATACCGCAAATCTCGTTTAATGAAGATGAGCAGTTGAACCTCAATATCGCTCAAGTGGCATTTGATCCCGATAACGACATCGGTGATCTTACCTGGTCGATTACAGGCGGGGATACGATACAGGTAGAGTTTACCGATACGACAGCGCTGTTTACAGCGCCGGAGAATTGGAACGGAAGCAGAACATTCACTATTATTATTACCGACCCTGCCGGTTTGAGCGATACGCTCATTACGCAGATTGTCGTTCTTCCGGTGAACGATCCTCCGGTGTTGCTGTCGGTCTCACCGGGCGCAGACACAACCATTAGAGCAAACGACAATGTGCTATTTGAATATTCTGCGACAGATATAGACAACGATTCACTTGAAACCACCTGGATTCTTGAAGGAAATCAAGTTTCGCGAAACCGGACGTATTCCTTTTTCGCAGACCCTGCATACCTCGACAGCAAAAATCCTGTGAAGCTGCGATTGAAAATCGACGATGGACAGGAATTTTCGACCTTTGAATGGTCAATCGCAATCGATGTTATTACAAGCGTACGGGTTACTGAATTTACCGGTCTGTTTGTACCGTACAGGGGTGTCGAGTTATATTGGACAACCGCCGCCGGAATTAACACAAGTACATCCTTTGAGATTCAAAGAGAAAACGAAAACGGAATTCGGGAAACGGTCTTCAACTCTATTGCGCCGTCAGGAAAAGAGGAAAGTGAAAATCGGTTCTATTTTTTCGACCCTTCGCTGCCTGAAAAACCTGTCAGATACTATCTTACTGTTCAACAGGCGGATGGGATAAAAGAAGTGTACGGTCCGGTCACCGTAAATCCGGAGATACCCGGTCAATTCGAATTGCCGCCCGCTTTTCCAAATCCTTTTAACCAGACGGTTACCATTCCGTTTTCACTGCCGGTTCACACCGATGTGGAATTGAGTATTTATTCTATCGACGGGAGACGGGTAAAAAAACTTAAAACCGGGAATGCCAAAGCAGGTTATCATGTTGTGCGCTGGAACGGTACAAATGAATCCGGGATTTCGGTTGCCACAGGAATGTACATAGTAACCATGCTGACAGACAAAGTATTTATCTCGCGGAAAGTCCTTCTCATTCGATAATCTTTGATAACTATGTACAGGGTATCACCGGTTTTCTCATGTTGAATTGCCCGCTTAAATCTCTCACCGTTGTGAAGTAGGTCACATTTTATCAAATAAATCATTAAAAAATCGCATTATTGGGTGAAAACGTAAAATTTATCTTGACAATAGAATTAATTATTTTAAATTAGCTCAAACTTAAATCGTAACATACCGCAATCAGCCTTTGTTGATAAACAGCTTATATTAAACTCGTACTAAAAAATAAAAAAATAGTTGACAAACTTGTAATTTATAATTATATTGACATTCACGAATTTTTCGTAGCTAATCCAATCATAACGCAATCATAAACGGCCCTATCTGTGTACTGCATGTATACCTTTCAATTAGACTTTCTCTTAAAAATAATAGGTAATGTGTTTGTTAGGTGAGTTGTTTACGTTGACGGTTGTGTTTTGATTGAAGCCAGCCGGACAGCAGGTGTAAAGAGAAGCTGTCTGCAAATTCAAAAATCAAAAGTCGCAGAATATTAGAGAAATCAAGGAAGAGAACAGAACGATTGAGCGGAGTTCAATTCTGCGTACATCATAGCGACTCAATTTTCCAGGAGCAGTAAATAATCAAATAACGGGGATTAACCCTATTGTTCCGCAGTGGCGGGATTAATACCGGGTGTCCTTTCGGATTTTTATCTTTAATGACAAGAAAGAAATCTAAATGTTTAATACCTACCTATATTGAGGAGGAACAAGTAATGAAATCCACAGGTAAAGGTTTTCAATTATTCGCATTGGTAATTGCAATTAGTTTTGTGGCATTTTTCGGTATTGCCGCTGACGCGAACGCACAGACAACACCCCCGTCGGGAGCGGCGCAACCGCAAGCGACAATAACTTCTACAACAACAGGTAATTTTAGCGCTGGTGCTACATGGGTTGGAGGAGTGGCTCCTGTTGCTGCAGATTTGATTGTT
>JADFON010000194.1 GCA_022562855.1 Candidatus Zhuqueibacterota bacterium
TAGGTGCACGGCGCGCCGTGCCCATACGGGAAATGTATTTTCTTTGTAATTCAAATATGGTATTAAATTGTCGGCGTTTTTAACCGGACACTAATGAGATTTATTATAAAAAAAGCAGGTTTCCACGAATAGTGCAGCGTAAGCCGTCCCTGTCGGGAGTGGCTGCGCCAAAACCTCCGGCTACAGTACTCTTTGCTTTAAGACTCAAACGGCTATAGGTACTATCAAAAGAATTCTGCAGGGTTTTTCCGTCAATCCTCTTCGTACTTTTCTTTGAGCGCTTCGACAACGTTCGGGTCGGCGAGAGTGCTGGTATCGCCGAGAACTCTGCCCTCAGCTATGTCTTTGAGCAGCCTCCGCATTATTTTTCCGCTGCGTGTCTTTGGAAGTTCTGCTGAGAAAATGATGCTTTCGGGACGGGCAATAGCGCCTATCATTTTTACCACATGTGCTTTGAGTTTTTTCTCCATTCCATCGCCCGGCTCGACACCGTCCTTCAGAGTGACAAACGCTTTTATCGACTGCCCTTTAATCTCGTGGTTTACTCCCACCGCTGCTGATTCCGCAACGTCCGGATGGTCTACTAAGGCGCTCTCGATTTCCATGGTGCTGAGACGGTGACCGGCAACATTTATAACATCATCGACCCTGCCGAGAAGCCAGAAGAATCCGTCTTCGTCCCTCTTTGCTCCGTCTCCGGTGAAATAATATTTTCCGTTATATTTTTTCCAGTAGGTCTCATAGTACCGGTCGTGATCGCCGTAGATCGTGCGGATCATCGAGGGCCAGGGCTTCGTAATAACGAGAAAACCGCCGCCCACTTTTATCGAGTTGCCTGCTTCATCGAGTATGTCCGCTTCGATTCCAGGAAACGGGACGGTCGCCGAACCGGGTTTTGTAGTGGTTATTCCCGGCAATGGTGTGATCAATATGCATCCGGTTTCGGTCTGCCACCAGGTATCCACTATCGGACATTTTTCGCCGCCAATATTTTTATGATACCACATCCACGCTTCCGGGTTTATCGGTTCGCCGACCGTTCCAAGAAGCCTGAGCGTCGAGAGGTCGTGTTTCGCAGGATATTCGACCCCCCACCGCATAAACGCGCGTATCGCGGTCGGGGCTGTATAAAAAATCGTCACACCGTAATCTTCCACAATTTTCCAGAATCTGCTCTTGTCGGGCCAATCGGGAGCTCCTTCATACATGACGACGGTGGCGCCGTTTGAAAGCGGTCCGTATACGATGTAGGTATGCCCGGTTACCCACCCGATGTCTGCCGTGCACCAATAAACATCGTCATCCTTGAGGTCGAATACATACTTTGTTGTCGTGTATGCCCCGGTCATATAACCGCCGGTCGTATGTACGATTCCCTTTGGTTTGCCGGTCGTTCCCGATGTATAAAGGGTAAAGAGCATATCTTCGGAATCCATATGCTCCGGTTCGCAAAATGCCTCAGCCGCATCAACCAATTCATGATACCAGTGGTCCCTGCCGTCTTTCATATCTGTTTTGAAACCGCCCCGGTTTACCACGATGACATGCTTTATAGAAGGTGTATCCGACAGGGCGATATCGGCGTCGTTTTTTAAGGGAATAACGCCACCGCGCCGGTAACCGCCGTCCGCAGTGATAAGGAGGTTCGCCTCCATGTCGTTTATCCGGTCTTTGAGCGCTTCGGGACTGAACCCTGCAAATACAACGGAATGGACTGCGCCGATCCGCGAACAGGCGAGCATCGCAACCGCAAGTTCGGGGATCATCGGAAGGTATATCGCAACCCGGTCGCCTTTTTTAATTCCGAGGCTTTTCAATCCGTTGGCAAATTTATTCACCTCCCGGTAGAGATCCCAATAAGTCATGGTGCGTTTATCGCCGGGCTCTCCTTCCCAGATAAGTGCGGCTTTGTTCCTGAGACCGTTTTTGATGTGCCGGTCGACACAGTTGTAACTTGCGTTTAATTTGCCGCCGATGAACCACTTTGCGTCCGGGGCTTTCCATTCGAGAGCTTTGTTCCATTTCTGAAACCAATCGAGCTTCGAGGCGCATTTTTCCCAGAACGCAACGGAATCCTTGCCTGCCTCTTTATATAGTGCAGGATCGGAGAAATTCGCCTGCTTTACAAAGTCTTTTGCCGGTGCAAAAGTCCTGCCTTCTTCCAACAAGACATCTATGGTTTTACCGCTGGATTCAGCGTTTTTTTTGGAATCGGTCATTCACTGTTCCTCTTTAGCCTGTATAATAGTAAACTTCTTTACATGACATTACAACTTTTGAGGTAATATTTTTATAATATTTTGACACTGAGGGACACAGATCAATTATGATTTACACTGATAAAACACTATAATTTTTCTTGTATCTGCGTCCATCATATTAAATCAGTGTAAATCTGTGTCGGGTTTTTTCTTAAGATTTTTTGACGCTGATGGACACTGATTGTATATGATTTACACTGAACATACTATAATATTTCTTGTATCTGTGTCTCTCATTTTAAAATCAGTGGTAATCAGTGTCATGCTTTTTCTTAAGATATTCCGACGCAGATGAGCGCAGATCGTTATGATTTACAATGATTACATTATTATTTTTCTTGTATCTGTGTCCATCATATTATATCGGTGAAAATCTGTGTCAGGTTTTTTCCCCGGATATCTGCGTCTCTTCCGTACTTTTGAAACTTAGCCGGGTATAGCGCAATTCAACTTTGCGAATTCCCGGTTTAGTTCGTCTTCGTTTTCTGCTTTGCGGGCGTAAAAGTTGATCCCATGAGTGCCGAATTCCTTCGCGCTGCTTGATTGCGGAGCGTCGTCGAATACTGTCGCTTTCCACGTAACTTTGAAATCTACAAAACCGGCATGTAAAATAACCATCTGAAGCTCTGCCTCCAGCAGAGCGCCGGCGATTCAACCGGTCCAAAGGTCGATTTCTTCTTTTGCCTCATGCGGTACAGGTTTTTCAACCATAATATCGGCAAACTTCAGACAGCCACCGGGTTTTAAAACCCGGTTTAATTGCCTGAGTGTAGCAGATTTATCCGGCGTCAAGTTCAGCACCCCATTAGAAATAACAACGTCTGCCCAATTATCGGAGACGGGTAACTCTTCCGCATAACCGAGGTGGAAATCAACATTGCTCATTCCGCTTTCTTCGGCAGCATTCCGGGCTTTATTCAGCATTTCAGGGGTCATGTCTACACCGATCACCTGTCCATCGGGACTGACCATTCGAGCGGCGATAAAACTGTCAAAACCGGCGCCGCATCCCATATCCACGACCTTTTCTCCCGGTTTCAGTTTTTCCATTCTGAACGGATTGCCGGTACCGGCAAACGACTCCAGCGCTCTTTCCGGCACACTGTCTATCAATTCCTGCGGGTATTCAAGTATCCTTGCCAGCTTCAAGCCGGTATGAAAATGAAAACCTTGTTGAGGATCGCTGGCGACAGCTTTGTATTCATCCTTTATCGCATCGCGCAAAACAGTAATATCGAGATTTAATTTTGGAGGTAAAGCAATTTCTTCTTTCATGAAATCTCCAGGAATGTGCAAATGAAATATGAAAAATATGTGAAGTTACATTCTTTTTCTTTATTAATGATCGCTGCTAAGAGCCGCCGGTTATTTACTCTTTTTTGGCAGAGGTATTAACATTCGTACACGCTGTTTGTATTCTTTGTAGGTATCGCCATGCAACGATTCCAGATCTTTCTCCTCAAACATGATACCAATAAGGATGTACCCTGTCGTGGAAGCGGAAAAAATAAGATGCCCGAGGGTCATGGACGATGCAGCTCAGAAAGCAATGATAAAGCCAAGCATTATCGGATGCCGAATGATTTTGTATAGCAAAGTTACCCTGAATTTGGGCGGCGTGTATTCCGTTTTTTTGAGGTCGATATATGTCTGACGCAAGCCGAACAAATCAAAGTGGTCTATCAAAAATGTACTTAAAAGCACCAGACCCCAGCCAAACCAGAACAATATCTGAAGCGCCAATACCGCTGTGCCGTTTTGAACATCCCAGATGATTTGGGTCATTGGTCGCCACTGCCAGAACATGAGCAAAAGGAGCAGGCTTGCGACGAGTACATACGTGGCGCGTTCCACGGTTTGCGGGATGAACTTTGTCCACCATTTCTTGAACCCAGGACGAGCCATAACGCTGTGCTGAACCGCAAAAATTCCAAGAAGTCCGGAATTTATCAGGATCGCCATCAGGATTGATCCTTCAACCCCGCTGTCGATAGACTTCGGGACAATAAAATTTCCCACGAATCCGATAGCGTATAAAAAAGAGACTAAGAAAACCACATACGCCACCAACGAATAAACAAACTTAATTAATTTTCCCATCGCACTTTCCCCTTAAGTTAGTTAGCAGGACATTTTATAAAATCGAAAAAAAATGAATATTCGGTAATTTCTTGAATTCCACAAAAGCCGTTCTGCTCAAAACCAATACCGCGGATCGATCATTGGTAATACCGGGATACATCATGGAGGGACCGTAATCATAAAGGAAGCATTGTACAAACAAAAATACCGAAAATCAAGGGATTATTGCCCTTGTGCTACAGGTACTTCTCCCGTAATACATCAACATGGTGGGCGGCATGACCGGCTATCATATATGCGAGAGAACGGACTGTAAACTTCGCGTTGACCGCTATTCCCGTTCTCATCATTACGTTATTGTCAAACGAGCGGAAAAGGGCTATATGAGATTTTCTGAGGTGGTAAAATTCATCCGCTATACTGCAGAGCGTTCGGGCGTCAAAGTTAGCATTGGCGACATAGTCGTCCGATTCAAAACCGGGTAAATGAGTGAGATCGTTCCGCGCAAAACATAACGCCCGGAATCCGAACACCCGCTCCCCATCGGTTATATGTCCGGCAACTT
>JADFON010000195.1 GCA_022562855.1 Candidatus Zhuqueibacterota bacterium
TGTATCCACCTGACAGGTATTCGGATACACCATATCCCTGGCGGGGCGGTGCAAATGAGAACACAACATTCGAAGTCAGCACGGACGTTCTTATTGAAGGAGCAAGACTTCCAGCCGGTAAATATGGTATTCACTTTATCCCATCGGAGGGTGAGTGGACGATCATGTTCAGCAAAACCAATTCCGATATGGGAAGTTTTACGTACAATGAGAAAAATGACGCCCTCAGGGTGAAAGTAACCCCGGTTAAAGCCCCGATGCAGGAGTGGTTAATGTACGGGTTCGAAAACCTGGCGGGAACGTCGGCGACCGTCTATCTTCACTGGGAAATGCTGAAAATACCGATCAAAATCGAAGTTGCGAAATAAGTAGACAAAGATCATAATTAGTGCTGAAAATTGATGGCTTGCTTGAGATATCCCTGTTTGTTAAGAAAATGGAGTCGAGATAGAAAGCCAGGTTGATTTCGAGTTCGGAGGAAAAGGTCTCTATTTCCGCGACCCCGACGGTCACCTCCTCGAACTCTCAACCCCCGGCGTCTGGGAAGTGTATTGAGGAAAAAAGGAATTACTGCCGGAAATAATGATTATAACAGATTTTTCTTTGACGACATAATTTTTATTAATTTTACTCACTTCTTTCTGACATAAAACGCTTCGAAACCCACCGTCCAGGTTTTGCCGTCATCCCTCGAAGTTTCGACACCTGACGGACTCTGCCGTCGGGCAGGGGATCCAGGGTAGTGCTTCGAGATATGAGGTTCCGTTCGGATTCATTATCTCTCCCTGGAACACTACTGCACCGTTATCAAGCTCTTCAATCAACGTTTTTTCTTTTGTTCCACCTGTCCCTTCTTTTGGGACCTGTCCCTTCTTTTGGGACCTGTAGCAACAGCGTTTTGCGTCAGCCACACCTGTTTCCAGGTTTTCATTTTAGGATCATAATAAAAAAGGTTCATTCCTTTTGATCCGTCGGTTCCTGTCCAATTTTCAATAATACCACAGCTATTGAGAATTTTTCGTATTGAGTTTTCACGGCTTTTACGCCGTTTCCGTAAAAGACGTCCCATTCGCCAGCCCAAAAATTCAGCTTGGCGTATTCCGGGTTATTTTCACACGGTTTATTTGAAGATTGTGCAAAAACAGAAGAAAAAACCAACATTACAACAGGAAATAATCCGGAAATTGTAGAAAACATTTTGAATTTTATATTCTAAAACTCCTTTCAGGTTATGTGAAATCTAAACATTGGTATAATAGTCGTTATGTATGCAAGTAAAATGAAAAATAGTTTTAATAAAACTCGATTTCATGCAACCTTTTCAAAGTTATTACGTCAATAACAATATATTCTAATATCAGAAGAAATTGCCGGATAATTATAAAGAATTGGACTAATTATGAAAATTTTATCGCGGGCGGAGGAACTGACGCTTTTGTCGGTATGGCGGTTAGGTGAGAATGCGTACGGAGTACCGATAAGGAAGCATATCATCAAAATGACAGAGGAAGACTGGTCGATTGGCGCAATTTATGTCCCGCTCGACAGGCTGACAAAGTGGAAATTCCTGAGATCGATCCAGGGAGACCCAACATCCGAACGCGGCGGAAGAAGCAAGAGATTTTACCGACTGACGGGTGACGGGTATGAAGCCCTGCAGAGGTTGAAAAGCATACAGAACGCTATGTGGGAATCACTTCCGGAACTTGGGTATAATACACTAATATAATATATGAAAACCAAGATTCATAAACCACCGAGAACCGCGACCTTCCTTTTGCGGCGCTGTTTTCACGAATTCGACCGGGATACCTTTATCGGTGATTTCGAAGAATTCTATAATGAAATATTGATAGAATCCGGGTCTTTCAAAGCCGATACCTGGTATTGGAAGCAGGTTATAAAGTCCGCTCCAAAAATATTTTCTAACATTCTTTATTGGAGAACTGCGATGCTAAAAAACTACCTGAAGATTGCTTACAGAAACTTGAAAAGACATAAAGGTTACTCTATTATTAATATTGGCGGTCTAACGGCAGGAATTACTGTCGGGATATTGATCCTTCTTTATGTAAACAGCATATTTACTTTTGACCGGTTTCACGAAAATTCCGATGATACTTTTTTAATTTACAAGGTGAGAGTCACACCAAGCGGAGAGCAAATCACGACCGATACGTGGGTGCCGCTGAAAGATGAATTGGTCTCGACGTATCCTGCAATCGAAAACGGCGTCAGGATGTGGGGCAGAGGGAGCATCTGGGTACAAGGTAATGATAAGAAGTTTCAGGAAACTGTAACATACGCCGATCCATCGATTTTCGAGATTTTTACGTTTCCGTTAAGGCAGGGGAGTTCGGGATCTTCCCTGATTAAGAATACAATGATATTAGACCGGGCGACTGCTGAAAAATATTTTGGTGCGGAAAACCCCATCGGTAAAACCCTGACAGTCAATTATACCGAAGATTATACCGTTACCGGTGTAATCGAAGACATCCCTGCAAATTCTTCCATCAATTTCAACATGCTGGTACCGTTTGAGAATGCAATGGATATCTCATTCGTACCCGATTCAGGCTATGATTCTTCATTCCTGCTGACCTACATAAAACTTCGCGATGATGCGAATCCGAATGATTTACAAGCACAATTCCCGGATTTGATAATAAAAATTTGGGACAAAGAAACTGAATCGAGAACCCGGTTTGAGCTAACTTCTCTAAAAGATTTAAACGATTTTAATTCCGGAGGAACGGCAAACCGGTATGCGTTAATCCTGCTGCTGGTCGCTGTGTCGATTATACTGATTGCCTCGATCAATTTCATGAATCTTTCAACATCACAGTCTATTTACCGTGCCAGGGAAATCGGAATAAGAAAAGTTATGGGTGCGCAGAAGAAAATGTTGATTTATCAATTTCTGGGTGAGTCAATATTTTTGACGATGTTTGCTCTTATATTAGGTGTGGCTTTAGCCACCCTGTTACTCCCGGCTTTTAATAACCTGGTGGGTCTTGAACTGGAGATAGATTATTTCGGCAATATGACCACATTTTTGGGGATAATAATGTTGGGACTGATTGTCGGGATAGCATCGGGAAGCTATCCGGCTTTATATCTGTCGAGATTTCAACCTGTCGATTCTCTGAAAGGCGAGTTGAAAAACACAAACAAAGGGGTGAGAATGAGAAACGTGCTTGTTTTCGCACAATTTGCTATTTCAATAGTCCTGATTACCGGAACGCTTGTAATCTGGAACCAGATAGACTATATGAAGAATTTGGATCTGAAATTCGACAAGGAAAACGTAATAGTGATGCCGGTTTCAACACGTGATTTTGAGAATTCGAATCTTGCTGCAGAAAATCTAAAGACGTTTAAGAACGAGCTGCGCAGTACGCCCGGAGTTCTTACCGTTTCAGGAACCTCCTCCATTCCGGGGAATTATCTTGGTGCATTTACTTTTGCCAGACCGGAAGGTTGGGACGAGGAGTCACCGTTAAGAGTACGTTTTTCTGTGATCGACGAAAGTTATTTTGAAACAATCGGTGTTGAATTTGTTGAAGGCAGGAACTTTGACCCGGATATGGCGACGGATAGGGGCGGGGCGCTCATTATAAACGAGGCAATGGTAAAAGATATCGGTTGGGAATCGGCGGTCGGAAAATTAATTAACAGTAGTCAGGTTATTGGCGTCGTAAAAGATTTCAACTACCAATCACTCCAGAATCCCGTTCTTCCGGTTTTGCATTATTATCTTGGAGGCGAAAACGGCAACCACAGGTTTATTGCGGCGAAAATTACGGGAGATAATGTACAGAATACGATAGACGCGCTCAGGGATAAATGGAGCAGTCTCGATCCGACAAGAGATTTTACCTTCTTTTTTTTGGATGATAACCTTAACATGATGTATCAAAGTGAGGAAAACATATCAAAAATAGTACAATATTGTGCAATTATCGGAATAGTCATTGCCTCACTTGGTCTGTTGGGTCTGGCGTCCTTTACCGTTATCCAGAGGAAAAAGGAAATTGCGATCAGAAAAGTAGTCGGGGCTTCAAACAAGAACATTGTCGGTCTGCTAACAAAACAGTTCTCAAGACCGATCATATATGCCAATTTGATTGCAGTTCCGGTATCGGTATATTTAATGAATATGTGGCTGCAAAATTTCGCATACAGAGTCTCCCTTGGCGTCACCTCTTTTATTTTTGCCGGTCTGGCAGCGCTGTCTTTATCATTGATTATCGTTTCATACCACTCACTTTCGGCGGCATTTGAAAATCCCGTTCATTCGCTTCGTAACGAATGACCTTAACTTATTAGTATGAGTATTGTCCGCTCTTTCTATTTCTCTTATTATTGTCTTTTTCCATTCCTTTTTCAGGAGTGTGGTCTAACCACTACACTAAGGACGTTCAAAATCAAAGTAATTCCTTTCTTTTTGCATGTATTTTTCAAAATCTCTTGCACCCACAAAAAACAGTTTTTGCAGCGTTTTACGTCTCATTTTACCGGGAATTCGGTTGCTATTAAACGGCTAAATTTGTACCATATTCCAACCCCGTCCTGCGGGGTTTATCCGTCTAATGTGAAAAATTGAATATTTATAGGATTGAAATTGAAAAATCTGGCAATCAACGGTGGTAAACCCGTAAGAACGGAACCATTTCACTCCTGGCCGGTTTGGGGTGAATTAGAGCGGGAAAATATTCTTAAAGCCCTGGAAAGTGGTAATTGGGGATACCCGAAATGGAAATTCGTAACCCGGTTTGAAGAGAAGTTTGCCGCTTACCAAAATGCGGATTACGGAATTTGTTTCAACAGCGGAACCTCAGCTCTTATGGGAGCCCTCTGGGCTGCGGGCATCCAGCCGGGTGACGA
>JADFON010000196.1 GCA_022562855.1 Candidatus Zhuqueibacterota bacterium
ATGTATTTTTCACCGGAATTCTCCTCCCGCAGAAATTCCCTCAAGTCCGAAACTTCCGAACTGAGTTCCCGGAACGGAATCATGTTTTGGATTTGGACAAGTAATTCCTCTGCAGAATCGAACCTGCCTTCTTGTATATGGAGCTGCGCTTTTTTGATTGTTACAAGAATGCTTACCGTTTCATTGTTGTATGTTTTATCCAATTCATCATACAGTGCGGCAGGAATTTTCGGATCAAACAAACGGGCAAAATTGAGCGCCGCCCGGGATCTTAATTCGTCTTCCCCTCCATTCACGACGACCCACAGCATTTCTTGCATTGCGGAAAATCTTAAACCTCTTTCGTACAAAATCTCTGACAAGAGCATCCTTACCTGGGGAACGTAACGCGACTCCGGAAAATTCTTTCGAAAAGATTCTATTTGGGATAATGCCCCGTCAATATTACCATTATCTAAGGTTATGCGGCACATCAAATATGATGCGGCAGAAGTTCGTTGATTTCTTGGAAGTGAAAGGATGAACCGGGCGGTCTCATGTGAACTTTGCAAATTCTCTTTTTCATATTCAGAAATAGCGAATTTAAACAGAGAATCCGCTTCCGGCAGATATACTTGCTGAATTTGACCGGCTAACAGGCAGGCTGCGGGAAAACAGACCAATGTCACCGCAAAGAAAGTAGGGTAAAAGAATTTTATAATTTTATAATTTTTGAGAAACCGGATCATTTATTCCCATTCAATGGTGCCGGGTGGCTTTGAACTTATATCGTAAACAACACGGTTAATTCCGGAAACTTCATTGATGATTTTGTTTGAGATTTTCCCCAATAGTTTTTGATCCATTGGATACCAGTCTGCCGTCATACCATCGACACTGGTAACTGCCCTAAGAGCAATTACTCTTTCATATGTTCGAGAGTCCCCCATCACACCAACCGATCTGACAGGTAACAGTACGGTCAAAGCCTGCCAAATCTCATCGTAAACTCCGTTTTTCTTGATTTCGTCAATAAATATTTTGTCCGCTTTTCGCAACAAATCAAGTTTTTCTTTATCGACATCGCCTATTATTCGAATTCCCAATCCAGGACCTGGAAACGGATGTCTTTGAAGTATCTCTTTTGGGATGTTTAGTTCTGCTCCCACCTTTCTGACTTCGTCCTTGAATAATTCTCTCAATGGTTCTACCAATTTCAAATTCATCTTGTCAGGCAAACCACCGACGTTATGATGACTCTTTATTGTAACGGACGGACCCTTAAAAGAAACACTTTCGATCACGTCGGGATACAAGGTTCCCTGTGCAAGGAATTTTGCTCCCCCGATCGATTGAGCCTCCTTTTCAAAAAGTTTTATGAAAACGTTTCCAATGATTTTCCTTTTCTTTTCAGGGTCGGATTCGCCTTTGAGCGCGGCAAGGAACTCCTCAGCGCCGTCAACAACCCGCAATTTTAAATGAAAATTTTCCTTGAAGGTCGATTCTACTTCTTCTCTCTCGCCGGTACGGAGAAGACCATTGTCAATAAATATACAGGTAAGTTGGTCCCCGACAGCTTTGTTAATCAAGACCGCAGCGACCGATGAATCAACACCTCCGCTTAAACCAAGTATAATTTTTTCGTTTCCTACCTGCCGTTTTATTTTGTCAATACTCTCTTTTACAAAAACCGCCGGAGTCCAATCCCCTTTAACTTTGCAAATCTTGAATAGAAAATTTCGCAGGATCTCCGCACCATATTTTGTATGTGCAACCTCGGGGTGAAATTGGATTCCATAGAGCTTTTTTTGAATATTCCGGATTGCCGCGATTGGTGAATTCGAGGTCCTGCCGATTATTTCAAAACCGTCAGGCAGGGATTCCAGCCGGTCTGCATGGCTCATCCATACGCGGGATTTATTCTCTATATCCGAAAAAAGATCGGAATTTTTGATTATTTCCAACTCAGCGGCGCCATACTCACTTTTCCCGGAATTCACCATATTTCCATTATGATGGTCCGCCAACACACCTAATCCATAGCATATTCCGAGAAAGGGTATTTCAAAAGAGAATAGCTCCTTATCGATTTTCGGGGCGTCTTCCTCATATATGCTCATCGGACCACCGGAAAGCACCAGTCCTTTCGGGTTTTTTTCCCTAATCGTATTCAGAGGTATATTGTAGGGATAAACCTCACAGTATACGTTTTGTTCCCTTATTCGGCGGGCTATCAAGTTTGTGTACTGAGAACCGAAATCGAGTATTATAATTGTTTCGTGCATTTACTTTATCAATGTAAGCGACCGGTAAATTTAATACCTCATTTACGGTTTATTATTCCAGGCAAAATCCCATTTATGCAAATGTTCAAGTGTCTGATAATCTGTCAGGTCATGCTGTAACGGTGTAACAGCAACGAAATTGTTGCTTACAGCGATTTCATCAGAATCGTCTGAATGTTCCAATAAAATTTTTTCTCCGCGCAACCAGAAAGCCTTGCCCCCGGACGAGTCGACGTGCTCGTCAAATATCTCGTTGTATCGTGTTTTTCCTTGATGTGTAATGCGAATCCCGGCTATTTTATCTTTTGGAACCGGAGGTACGTTCACATTCAGGAATGTGTAATCGGGAAGTTCATTATTCAAAAGTTTATGTGCAATAATTTGTGCCACCTCTTCCGCGGCGGAAAAGTTTCTGTAGTCGTATGCGGCAATCGAAATCGCAAAAGACGGTATATTCATCAAGCCTCCTTCTGATGCGCCGGCTACCGTTCCTGAATAAATTGTGTTAACCGCCGTATTTGACCCCTGGTTGATCCCGGATATTATCAAATCCGGTTTCTTCTTAAGTATTTTTTTTACGGCAAATTTTATACAGTCCGCAGGTGTTCCGCCGATTGCCCAGCCTGCTTCCGGCAAACCGTTGTTTACTTTTTCGACCCGGATAGGTTTGTTTATTGTAATAGAATGCCCGGAAGCGCTGCATTCCTTTGCCGGCGCTACTACCGTACAATCTCCAATATCGCAAATTGCGTTATATAACGCAGCTATCCCCGGGGCATTTATGCCGTCATCGTTGGTCAGCAAAATCTGCGGTTTTGTATTCGGTTTTGCCATTTTCAAAAAACTCAATGATGTTAATTATTTGATTACGCAATTCGTGCCGGTTAATAATCATATCGATAAATCCTTTTTCCAGAAGAAACTCGGAACGCTGAAATCCTTCCGGCAGATCTTCCCCGATAGTCTGTTTTATAACCCTGGGACCTGCAAATCCGATCAATGCGTCCGGTTCAGCAATGATGACATCGCCAAGCATAGCATAACTCGCCATAACCCCTGCGGTGGTAGGATTTGTCAATACTGAAATGAACAGACCTTTTTTTTGAGATAATTTTGCGAGTCTTCCGCTTGTTTTCGCCATCTGCATCAATGATAAAATACCTTCCATCATCCGTGCTCCCCCGGTCGCACATATAATGATTAAAGTAAATTCCGTTTCTATCGCGCGGTCAATCGCTCTTTTTACCTTTTCTCCGACGACAGAACCCATGCTGCCGCCAATAAATGAAAAATCCATTACACCGAGAATGACCGGGTTGTCATTAATGCGGCCATATCCGGTCCTTATCGCCTCAGTTAGCCCGGAGGATTTTTTTGCATTTTTGATCCTGTCGGAGTACTTTTTTAAATCTTTGAACTTTAGAGGATCGGCAGCTTCAAGGTGACCGTCGAATTCTTGAAAGCTGCCTTCATCGAGAAGAAAGTCGATATAATCGTTACTTGAAATTTTAAAATGGTGCTGACACTTTGTGCATACACCAAGATTTTTGTCTATTTCAGGTTTATATATTATGTCCCCGCATTTATCGCATTTAATCCAAAGTCCTTCGGGTATCTCTTTCTTTTTCCCCGACGTAAGCCCTTCTTTAGCACGCTTGAACCATGCCATCTCAGACCCCTTGTATTAATTTCATCATTAGAACTGCGTTTTCATCATTATCGGTATAGTAATTTTCACGGATTCCAGCATTTTGAAAACCGAGATTATTATACATTTGAATAGCAATCCGGTTCGACTCTCTTACCTCAAGACACGCATACATCGTCCCGCTATCACGTGCTTTTTGCATCATAATATCAACTATACGTCTGCCTAAACCTCTCTGCCGGAACTCTTCAACCACAGCAATATTTGCAATATGCAGTTCTTCTTCCACTGTCCAGAAAACAGCGTAGCCGATTATTTTTTCCTTCAATTCCACAACGAGACCATCACATTTTTTGCTGAGCTTGAGTAGACCTTGTAACGTCTCTCTTGTCCACGGGCTTGAAAAAATCTTTTTTTCTAATTCAATAATCTCTTCTATATCGGCATGAGTCATATTCCGGTAACATAATCCATCAAGAAATGATCTTCCCTTCGATGTGTCTCGTTTAGATTTTCGGGATTCTTTATTCTCAATACTATTCATCAACCGGTCAGTTATCTGTTCTTTCATTCTTTTTTCGAAATTTTATAGCATGTACATAAACAGGCGACAGATTTATAATATCATCCGAAAGATTTTTACGAAGCCTGCTTAACCCGATATCAGCAATAGTTGCCCCTGACGGTATTTTTTTGACAATAGATACAGAACCGGGTAGCTTACTTTTCAAACGCGTTTCCGGTTCACCATTGATATTTACTAAAATTGTATTGATTTTACTTGCTATTATTGCTTTTATATAGCCGAACAATGTCCGGTTCCAAACCCGGCGCCGGGATCGCGTCATTGCCAAGGCGCGGTCGGAGATGTCTTTAAGAGGGAGGACGCAGGCGATGAAATCCAAGGAAGTTCTGTTGGTGGGCGTGTTCGCCGTATCACTGCTGGTACTGATGATCGGCGTGATGATCGGCTCCCG